>JBCCSW010000397.1:0-3598 GCA_039199465.1 Pseudomonadota bacterium | reverse complement strand
CGCCGGTCTTCATCTGGCGACCCGGGATCAGGGCGCGGCGCC
Source organism: Pseudomonadota bacterium (assembly GCA_039199465.1). Classification (GTDB taxonomy): domain Bacteria; phylum Pseudomonadota; class Alphaproteobacteria; order Rhodobacterales; family Rhodobacteraceae; genus Thermohalobaculum. The sequence goes on along the minus strand of JBCCSW010000397.1, from coordinate 3,556 downwards.
CCGCCAGGCCGCGACGTGGCTTGCGATACCCGGTGCCGACGCCATGGCCGAGGGGCGGGGCCGCGTCGTCGCCCTGCCCGGTGGCGGTCGCGCCGCGCTGTTCCGCCAGGACGGGGCGTTGGGGGCACTCTCGAACTTCTGCGCCCACCAGAACGGCCCGCTGGGCGAGGGACGGATCGTCGATGGCTGCGTCACCTGCCCCTGGCACGGCTTCCAGTACCGCCTGGTCGACGGCTGCGCGCCACCGCCCTTCACCGAGAAGGTGCCGACCCACGACCTGCGCCGCCGCGCGGACGGCGTGATCGAGATCAGGGTCTCGCCGAACGCGCCGGGCGTGCCGACCGTCCTGATCCCGATCCGAGCTCATCGAGCGGCCGAGGCATGACGGAGCGGCCGACAGGGGACGACGATCAGGCCGACGCCTTCTTCATCGGCTTCTTGCCGGTCCCCGGTCCGTTGCGCGGCTTCCTAGCGATGGTCGGCATCTGCGGTCTGCTGGCAGCCGGCGCGCTCGGCTATGTCGTCGCCGCGACGCAGGACGATCCGGGTGACGGCCGCTTCCGTTTCGAGCTGGGGCGCCAGGCGTTGACCGGTGTGCTGGTCGAGGGCGCCTATCCCGTCCTTCGGCTGACCGAGGACAGCGACCATCTCGCGGCCGGCTACAGCCTCATGCTCTCGGGCATCGGCAAGAACGGCGTACTGGATGCCACGGCTGCGCTGATCGGGCAGCATGTCAGGGTGGAGGGTGTCCTGCTGACCCGCGGTGCGCTTGCCATGATGCAAGTCCGTCGCGACGGCGACGGGCCAGTGATCCGCCAGACAGGCCACGCCACGCCGACCTTGCCTGCGCCGCGCCCGCTCGGCCGTTGGCGCCTGACCGGTGAGCTCTGCGACGGCAAATGCTATGCAGGCGCCATGCGGCCCGGTCGCGGCATCGCGCACAAGGCCTGCGCCAATCTCTGTGTGATCGGCGGCGTGCCCATGGTGTTCGTCGCCAATGCGGCGGTCGACGGCGAGACGCATATGCTCGTGACCGGCCCGGATGGTGGCGCCGTGCCGAGCGAGCTGCTGGATGCCACCGCCGAGATCGTGACGATCGAGGGCGAGATCGAGCGCATCGGCACGCTCCTGGTCCTGCGCGCCGACGCTCAGACGCTGGGCAGGCCGTGATGGGCTGGCGATCGCTCCTGGCGACGCTGATCGCCGGCGCGCTGGCGGGCGGGGCGGTCTGGCTCGCGGTGATGGGTGACGGCTATGTCGCCATGCTGACGCGCGAGATCCGGCAGGGTGGCTGGGGTGAGGTCGCACAGGTGATGTCGGTGCTGCGCTGGCCGATGGTGGCGGTCGCGGGCATGCTGGCGCTGACCCTGCTCTGCCCGCTTGTGGACGGTCTGCTGAAACGCCTCGCCGGGCGGCGCTGAGCGGAACGCGGCGGCCTGGCCCGCGATCACTGCGTGTCGAGGAACTTCCTGAAGGCGCGCAGCGTCGCCCGGCTCACATGGTGCTCGATCCCCTCGGCATCGGCCTCGGCCGTCACCTGATCGACGCCCAGCGCCATCAACACCGCGGTCACCAACTGATGGCGCGCCCGGCAATCCTCGGCCAGCGCGCGGCCCTCGTCGGTCAAGAAGATCGAGCGATAGGGCCGCGACTGTACCAAGCCCTCGCGCTCGAGGCGCTTGATGGTGTTGTTGACGGTGGCCGCTGTCACCCCGAAGCGCTCGGCCAGGGCGACGGCACGGGCCTCGCCCTCGTGGTCGATCAGATCGGCGATCAGCTCCACATAGTCTTCGGCGATCTCGCGGGCATGGGCGCCGCGAACGCGGTCGAACCCGCGCGCCTGCGCCTCGGCCGTTGGCAGATCGCGGTCGTCGCTCATGCTGGTCCCCTCCGCGGCCGCATGATCGTGCTGCCGGAGAGCGGTGTACCGCCTCGTGGTGAAGCCTTGCAATCACCGGCATCGATCGCCCGGCAAAGCCGCAAATCACCAAGGAAAGCTTGACGTCTGAGCCGACTCAACTAAATTTAGCCTCACCTAATCTTTTCAGCGCACCGCGCTTGAAGCTACGGACGCCAACGATCGGAGAGGGATCGATGACAACGCGCAGAACAGTGCTGGCCGGGCTGACAGGGTTGACAGCGAGCACCGCGATGGGCGCGGGGCTGTCCCGTGCGGCGGCGCCAGTCGAGGTCGTGGCCACCGTTGCGATGATCGGTGATGCCGTTGCCGCGATCGGCGGTGACCGGGTGGCGTTGACCACGCTCATGGGCGCGGGTGTCGATCCGCATGCCTACCGCCAGACGCGCAGCGACATCGCCGCGATGGCCGGCGCCGATCTGGTGCTGTGGAACGGCCTCTACCTGGAGGCGCAGCTTGAGGAGTTCCTGGAGACGCTGAGCGATCGCGTGCCGGTCACGGCGGTCGCCGAACGGGGCGTGCCTGAGGAGCAGCGGATCGCCCACGAGGATTATGCCGGCGAGTTCGACCCCCATGTCTGGATGGTGCCCGATCTGTGGCGCGGTGCGGTCGCGGCGGTGCGCGACGCGCTGGTCGACATCGACCCGGACGGCGCTGTGGCCTATGGGGAGGGCCATGCCGCCTATGACGCGAGGCTCGCGCGCCTGCAGAGCTATGCCGCCGAGACGCTGGCGACGGTTCCGGCCGAGCGCCGCGTCCTGATCACCGCGCATGACGCCTTCGGCTATTTCGGCCGCCGCTACGATTTCGAGGTGCTGGGCATCCAGGGCCTGTCGACCGCGTCGGAGGCCGGCCTGAAGCGCATCGACGACCTCGTAAGCCTGATCGTCGAGCGCCAGATCGGCGCCGTCTTCGTGGAGAGCTCGGTGAGCGATCGCAATGTGCGCGCGCTGATCGAAGGCGCGGCCGCCGCGGGCCATGAGGTCAAGATCGGCGGGCAGCTGTTCTCAGACGCGATGGGCGTGCCCGGCTCCTACGAGGGCACCTATCCCGGCATGATCGACCACAATGCCACCGTGATCGCCCGCGCGCTGGGCGGCACAGCGCCGGAGCGCGGCTTGGACGGCCGCCTGACCCCGCCGACGGACGCGTCGTGAGCGTGCTGGAGGCAGCGGCGCCACGCCTGGTCGCCACAGCCGGCAGGCGCCTGGACCGCACCGCCGACCCGGCGATGCCGATGGCGGTGCAGGGCCTGACCGTGGCCTATGACGGCAAACCGGTCGTGTTCGCGGCCGATATGCAGGCACCCGCGGCCAGCATGACGGCGATCATCGGGCCGAACGGTGCCGGCAAGTCGACGCTGCTGAAGGGCGCGCTCGGCATCGTGCCGGTCGTCGCCGGCGACGCGCGCTTCTTCGGCCAGACCGTCCGGCAGGCCCGCGGCGCGGTCGCCTATATGCCCCAGCGCGCCAGCGTCGACTGGGGCTTCCCGGCCTCGGCGCGCGATGTCGTGACCATGGGCCTCTACCGCCGTCGCGGCCCGTTCAGGCCGTTCACTAAACGCGACCGCACCCGCGCCATGGAGGCGCTGGCCCGCGTCGGCATGGACGGCCTCGCCGACCGGCAGATCGGCCAGCT
>JBCCSW010000396.1:0-3605 GCA_039199465.1 Pseudomonadota bacterium | reverse complement strand
GGCGCGCTCAAGCTCAAGGAAATCAGCTATATCCATGCCGAGGGCTATGCCGCCGGCGAGCTGAAACACGGCCCCATCGCGCTGATCGACGAGACCATGCCCGTGGTCGTCGTCGCACCCCGCGACCGGCTGTTCGCCAAGACCGTCTCGAACATGCAGGAGGTGATGGCCCGCGGCGGCCGGGTGCTGCTGATCTCGGACGCCGAGGGCATTGCCGAGGCGGGCGAGCATGCCTGGGCCGCGATCACCATGCCGACGGTACCGGACTGGCTCACGCCGATCGTCTATGCCGTGCCGGTGCAATTGCTTGCGTATTTCACGGCGTTGGCGAAGGGCACTGATGTCGATCAGCCACGCAACCTCGCCAAATCTGTGACCGTGGAGTGACGCGCCACGATCTCGCCGTCCTTTCGCTCGAAATATGACCGCTTTCGGGGTAGCCCTGATCCAGCCGCCGAGAACTGGCGGAGGAGAGGGAGCAGTGCGATGACCTCACGTCTTTTGGCGGGTGCGAGCGTGTTCTGTGCGGCCGTTTTGCTGGCCGGATGCGCAGCGAAGGAGGAGCCGGTCGCCGAAGCGGCGCCGCCTGCGCCACCGCCCGACCTGACCCGCTCCGACTGCTACACCGTGGTCCTGTTCGACGGTTTCGAGATCAAGGACGCGCCGGAGGGTACGCTGCCCGAGCACGCTGCCTTCCTCGGCGAGTGGCGCTTCGGCGCGTGGGACGGGAAGTGGTGCCACGACCTGCTAGTGACCGAGATCCTCGCCGACGGGTCCGTCCTCATGATGGACAAGCACGCACCCTATGAGCCGTGGGGCCAGCCCGCCACGGCCTTTCCGCGCAAGGGCCGTATCGACAAGAACGGCGTGCTGCGCTTCCGCCACGGGACGACGCAGCGCGCCTACCAGTTCGACGCGGCCACCGGTCGCCTGAAGGGCCTCCGCGAAGACGTCAACGGCTCGCTGGTCGCCGAACTGCGCCGCGCGGGCCCGCCCGTCCCGCCCAAGCGCGACGAGACCGAGCCTGCCACCGCAGCAGCGCCTGCGACGGCCGAAACGGCGGCGGCAGCGCAACCAACCGCCACCGCGGTCTCCATCGCCGCGACCACCGACGCCGAGGGTTGAGCCCGCCGATCGCCGCGTGCCGTAAGGGCGTGCGGTGATCGCCCGGCGTGGCCTGTCGCGACGCGCCCGGACTATTCCGTCAGTGTGACGATGACTTCGTTGCGCCGCAGCCAGGGCAGCGTCCAGGGCGGGTTATAGCCGGCCGACTGCCAGTCGCCGCGATGTGCCAGGCCCTTCGATGACAGCCAGTCGGCAAGCGCCTGCTCGGCCTCCTCGGCGTTGCCTTCGCTGAAGAAGCCAGAGAACCGGCGCACGGCGACGCGGCGCGGCACCATCGTCTGTATACGGACGTCGGGATCGGTCGGCACGGGCGCGGTCTCGGCCGTCATGCCCTCGGGCAGGACGAAGACGACGGTCCAGCCCGCAGCGTCACCCGCGGGATCGACGAGCACGGGCGCAGTCATTGCGATCTCGGCACCCTCGCCTGGGTCCTCGTCGCCGCCCGGCGCGACGAGCACGGGCGCCGTCATCGCGATCTCCTGCCCGTCGGCGGCATCGTCGACCAGCACCGGCGCGGTCATCGCGATCTCGGCGCTCTCTCCCGTGCCCGGCGCGCGGTTGCCGCCGCTGATATAGCCGAACAGCCGCCCGAACCCCTCGCCTACGGCGGCGTCACGGTCGGCCATGGCGACGGTCGTGGCCGCCACGGCGATCGCGGGATAGAGCCGGATCTCGTTCATGCCCTGGCGTTCGATCAGCTCGAAGGGCGGCTCCTCGGCCGCCTGTCCGCCAAAAACCGAGCAGCCGGCGACGACGCCGGCGGTAGCGAGGACAACGGCGGCACGGCCGATGCGGCGGGCGCGGGTCATCATGGGCTCCTGAGTTCGCTTGCCTGGCGAGATGCTGCTGCAACGCGCCTCAGCCAGTCTTACGGCGCAACCCTACGTCAGGTTTCGCCGGGTCGTGACCGCGCTTTCGGCTGCTCGCCCTTCCGACGCCGTCCCGCCCCGCAGGCAGCCGTCAGAAGCAGCCGTCGCGCAGCACGCGGCGCATGATCTTGCCGGTCGCGGTCATCGGCATGGTCTCGATCACCTCGATGCGGCGCGGCGCGACATGCGGGCTGACGCGCCTGCGCACCAGCTCGGTCAGCTCGGCCGACAGCGCCTCGCCGCCCGCATGGCCGGGGGTCAGGGTCACGAAGGCGGTCACCGCCTCGGTGCGCACCGGGTCCGGCACGCCGACCACCGCGGCCAGGGCGACGGCGGGATGGCCGACCAGGCAGTTCTCGATCTCGACCGGCCCGATACGATAGCCGGCCGAGGTGATCACGTCGTCCGTGCGCGCGGCGAAGCGGAACACGCCGCCCTCGTCCATCACGCCCTCGTCGCCGGTCAGCATCCAGTCGCCGCGGTATTTCTGCTCGGTCTTGTCGGGCAGGTGCCAATAGCCGAGGAACATCGCCGGATCGCCACGCCTGACCGCGATCTCGCCGGTCTCGCCCGGCGGCAGCGGCGCCTCCCCCTCGGGCCCGAGGACGGCGACGTCGCTGCCCGGAAAGGCCCGACCCATGGCGCCCGGCTCGATCGGCGCCGTGTCCTGATGATTGCCGATCACCAGATTGCACTCGGTCTGGCCATAGAATTCGTGGATCGTGAGGCCCAGCGCCTCGCGCCCCCAGGCCAGCGTCTCGGCGCCCAGGCTTTCCCCGCCCGAGCCGACGGTGCGCAGCGCCGCCCCGAAACGGCGCGGCGTGTCGACCGCCTTCATCATGCGCAGCGCCGTCGGCGGGATGAAGCTGTTGCGGACCTTGTGGCGCGCCATCAGCTCGAAGGCCCATTCGGGATCGAACTTCTCCATCCGGTGGGCGAGCAGCGGCACGCCGACCCGCAGCGCCGGCAGCGCCATGTTGCAGAGCCCGCCGATCCAGGCCCAGTCCGCCGGCGTCCAGGCCAAGTCGCCCGGTCGCGGGAACAGGTCATGCGTCAGCCGAACCCCCGGCTCGTGGCCGATCAGCACGCGATGGGCGTGCAGCGCGCCCTTCGCCGGCCCCGTCGTGCCCGAGGTATAGGCGATAAAGGCCGGATCGTCGGGTCGCGTGTCGGCCACGCGGATCTGGTCCGAGGCTTTGCCGAGCTCCTGCCAGAAACCCCAGGCGCGCTGGCCGGGCCGATCGATCGAGAACACGGTCTGCAGCGCCGGCAGGTCGTCGCGCACCCGGTTCAGCTTGTCGAGATTGGCGTCGTCGGTCACCACCGCCTTGCAGCCGCTGTCACCCAGCCGGTGGGTCAGCGCATCGTCGCCGAACAGCGTGAAGACCGGCACCACAACGACGCCCAGCATATAGGCCGCGACATGGGCGATGATGGTCTCGGGCATCTGCGGCAGCAGGATGCCGAGGCGGTCGCCTTGCCCTATCCCGTGGCCCTCCAGGGCGTTGGCGAAGCGCTTGGCCGCGCGGCTGGGCTGGATGTAGCTGTAGTCGCGTCGCTGGCCGTCGGGCCTCAGATAGATCAGCGCCAGGCGGTCGGGCTCGACCCGGG
>JBCCSW010000395.1:0-3638 GCA_039199465.1 Pseudomonadota bacterium | reverse complement strand
GGCCCGCGCGTCGCCCTCGCTATCCGCCCCCAGGCCCGCCGCGCGCCGGGTCTGGGGGTCACCTTCGCGCGCCCCCTTCACATCATCGGAGACGCCCATGCTTTCCGCTCGCTACGGCAAGGCGCTGGCCGCTGTCGGCGGCGCCATCGCGCCCATCGTCGCCCTCGCCTTCGAGGACATCGCACCGCACATCCCGCCCGAGCTGATGCCGTTCCTGTCGGCGCTGTTCGCGGGCCTCGCCGCCTACTCGGTACCGAACCGCGACGACGACGGCCGCAACGTGGCCGACGTCGCCGACGACCTGGCCGATATCCACTGGGGCATCGCGACCGACCGGGCCGAGACCCCCGCCCCCTCTCCGCGCCAGGCCGCGGTGGTCGATGGGGATTGAGGACGCCGCCGACCTGGCCGCGTTCTTCGATCCCGACGACTTCGGCGAGACGCTGACCTGGGACCCTGACGGCACGGCTGCGGGCCTCGCCACGATCTGGATTGAGGCCCATGCCGAGATCGCGGCCGGCGGTGCCGGTCATGTCTCGGGCAGCCGTCCGATCGCCTCCCTCCCCATCACGTCGCTGCCTGCGGGCGGCGTGCGTGGCGACATCATCCGGCGCGAGGCGACGGGCCTGCGCTTCCGCATCATCGACATCCAGCCGGACGGCACGGGCCTGGCCCGCATCGTCCTCGAGGAGGAGTGAACCATGCCCCGCTACAACGGCCACGACGGCAGCGTGAAGATCGGCGGCACCGCCGTCGCGCGCGTCAACACGTGGCAACTCGATGAAGAAACCGACGTGTTGTCCGGCTACGGCATGGGCGAGACGTTCGAGGAGAGCCACGCCACCGTCAATCGCTGGTCCGGCAACTTCCAGGTGGACTATCACCACAACGACGCCGCGACCGGCGGGATCACGATCAAGTCGGAGATCACGCTCGAGCTGCTGCCCGCCGAGGATGTGGCCCCCAACGAGAGCTGGACCGGCACGGCCATCGTGACCGCGATCGGCAACGCCGCGAGCAAGTCGGACTTCCACAAGACGACGATCAGCTTCAAGGGCACGGGCGCGCTGGTGAAGGCAGCGATCAGCGCATGACGGCGGTCCTCGATCGCGCGATTGCGCACTTCGCGGCGCAGGGCGTGCAGACCATCGACGTTCCGGAATGGGGCGAGGAGGGCCAGCCGCTTGTCCTCGAGTTCGCGCCGCCCTCGCTCGCGATGGTGCAACAGGTGCGCAAGCTGTCCAAGGGCGACGATACGCAGTCGCTCTTGTGGCTGATCGTCAAGTCGCTGCGCCACCCTGGCGGCGAGGCGGTGTTCGACGAGAGCCTGGCCACCGTGAAGGCCCTGGAAAGCCGCGTCGATCCTCAAGTCCTCGCCCGGATCGGCGAGACGATCATGGGAACCGGCGCGGCGTCCGGTGGCGCTGCGGACGTCAACGCCCTGGGGGAGTAATCGCGGCCGCCGAGGCGTCGGGGGATGATCCCGGCGCCGAAGCGGCCCGCGAGCTTCTGTTCGCCTACAAGCTGGCCGCCCGCCTCGGCCAGCCAATGTCCGTGATCCGCGCGATGTCGGTGGCCGAGCTGGCCGGCTGGCAGGCGTTCCTGGCCGCGGAAGCGGCCGCCGTCGCCAAGAGGGAGGCGTGAGCCATGGGCCTGCGCGATCTGTTCTTCCGCATCACCGGCCGCGATCAGTCGGGCGCCGCGCTTGGATCGTTCGGCGCCCGGCTCGGCAAGATCGACGGCGCCCTGGCGTCGACCAACGAGAAGATGCGCCGCGTCGGCCGCCGGATGCGCGATCTCGGCGCCGCCGGTGCCGTCGCCTCGGTGCCGATCATCGCGGGCTTTCGCGACATGTTCCGCGTCGCCTCGACATTCGAGGCCGCGATGAACCGTGCGAATGCCGTCTTGCAGGCGACCACGGCGCAACAGGCGCTCTTGTCCGCGGCGGCGCGGGAGATGGGGCGCACGACCAAGTTTTCCGCGGGCGAGGCCGCCGGCGCGATCGAGACGCTGGCCAAGAATGGCCTGCAGACGGCGGCGATTATCGGGGGCGCGCTGAAAGGCTCGCTCGAGCTGGCGGCGATCGGCAAGGTCGATCTCGCTGACGCGGCCGATATCGCGACCGACGCGATGGCTTCCTTCCGGTTGCCGGCCGAACAGATGGCGCGCGTGGTCCAGGGTGCGGCCGGCGTCATGACGGCGTCGAAATTCACCATCGACGATTACCGCCTGGCGCTGGCGCAGGCCGGCGGCGTCGCGGGCGGGTTGAATGTCGACCTGGCCGACTTCAACGCAACGCTTGCCGCGACCGCCAGCGTGTTCTCGTCTGGCTCGGATGCCGGCACCAGCTTCAAGACGTTCTTGACGCGCCTGGTGCCCGAGAGCGACGCGGCCGCGCAGGGCATCGAGATGATCGGCCTCGAGGCCTTCGACGCGGCCGGCCGGATGCTGCCGATGCGCGACATCGCCGAGCAACTGCGCGTCGGCCTCGGGCGGCTGTCGGGGGAAGATCGCACCGCCGCGCTGAAGAAGGCCTTCGGTGTGGATGCGATGCGCACGGCGATCGCGCTGGCCGAACAAGGCGCCGCGGGCTTCGGTAGGATCGAGGACGCGATCGCCGGCACCGATGCCGGCGGTCTGGCCGCGGCCAATCAGAAGGGCCTGGCCGGCGCCGTCGTGCGGCTGCGCTCGGCCTGGGAAGGCCTGCTGATCTCGGTCTCGGATAGCGGCTTCCTCGATCTCGCCACCGATGGCATCGGCACGTTGACGCGGGCGATCAACGGCCTGGCCGAGGCCGATCCGCGGCTTCTGCGCTTCGGCGCGACGCTGGGTGCCGTGGGCGTCGCGATGAGCGGGCTTGCCGGCATCGCCGGCGTGCTGGCGCTGGCGGTCGGCACGATCTCGGCGCCCGTGCTGGCGGCGGCTGCGGGGATCGGCGTGGCGATCGCGGCGGTGGTGGCGTTCTGGGAGGAGATCCGGACGCTGCTGCGCTGGATCACCGAGCTGGGCGACACCGTGCGTCGCGAGATCGGCGAGCGCTGGACCCGGCTTTGGGGGGATGCCGGCGACGCTGTCGGCACGATGGTCGATAAGGTCGAGAGCGAGCTTGGCACCCGGCTGTCCACCGCCTTCCGCGAGACGATCCGCAACACCAGCGCCGTCGGCCGGGCGTTCTTCGATCTCTATGACGCCGTGGTCGGCAACAGCTACGTGCCCGACATGGTCGACGGGATCGAGCGCGAATTCGGCCGCCTTGACGGCGTGATGGTCGATCCGGCGCGCCGGGTGACCGATGGCGTGGGGGCGCTGTTCGGCGAGCTGCAGGGCGCGGCCAGCCGCGGGATCGGCGCGATGCTGCGCGAGGGCACGGCCGACTGGTCGGGCTTTTGGTCGGGCCTGCACAACACCGCCACGCGCTGGTCGGGCCGCATCGTCGATGAGGCCTTCGGCCAGTTGTTCGACGGCGCCGGCCAGGCGCTCGGCGGGCTGTTCGCCGGCGGTGCCTCGGCCGGTGGCGCGCCGGGGGGGTTCTCGCTGTCGCCGGCGGCCGGGCTGTTGCAGGGCGCCGGCGGCTTCTTTTCGAACCTGCTGGGCTTCCGCGAGGGCGGCCAGTTCAAGGTCGGCGGCGCCGGCGGCAT
>JBCCSW010000394.1:0-3649 GCA_039199465.1 Pseudomonadota bacterium | reverse complement strand
ATCAGGATGCCCGAGAACAGGAAGTAGGGAAACACGACGACGCGCCGATAGCCGAGCCGGACGACATGCTCCAGACAAGGCTCGACCAACGGGAAGGTCACGCCCGAATAGCCCACCTCCGCCCAGCCGAAGCCCATCCCTTCCCAGAGCATCCGGGCGATCTTGGTCACGTTCGAATTGGCGTCGGGATCCGAGGCGCCGCGCCCGATCACGACGAGGCAGGTCTCGTGGCGCGAGACCGACCCCGAGGCCGCATCCGCCGCCGCGATGGCGTCTTCGATCCGCAACGACGCGGCGCGGATCATCTTCGGGTCGACGCCGAGTTCGCGCCCGTAATCCAGCCGGATCCCGTGCTCGGCTGCGTAGGTGTTCAGCACCGAGGGGATGTCGTTCTTCGCGTGCATGGCCGCGAACAGCATCCCCGGCACGGCAAGGATGCGATCGCAGCCCAGATCGCGCAGACGGTCGAGGCCATCGCGGATCACGGGGTTTGCGAACTCGAGATAACCGTATTCCACCGGCCAACCGTCGAAGCGGCCCGGCAACTGCTCGACCATGGCGGCGAACTCGGAGACGGCCGCTTTCGAGCGCGAGCCGTGGCCGCAGATCATCACGCCGATCTTGCTCACCTCGATGAACCGCCACCCTGACGACGCAGGACGCGCCGGAGGATCGCGGCGACGGCCAAAGCCCCGAGCGAGAGCAGCGCGAACTCTGCAAGATGGCTATGCCCGTCCTCGGGCGCGACGTGGCCTGCATGCGCAAGGGCCAGTGCCGGGCTCAAGAGGAGGGCAGCGGTCAGCGTAAGGGTCGATTTCATGATGTTCGGCTCCAATCCTGCGGGGACTGCGCCGATGGTTTTGCCGACAACGCGCCGGCCGAACCCTCCGGGCGACGTCCCGCCGAGGTCCCCGTCTTGGGTCGACCTGTCGAGAACACCGCTCAGCCTTACCGGCATCGCCCAGATGAATCGGTAGCAGCGCGCGACACCCCTTGCAATCGCGCGGCACGGCCAGGCGACATCGCCGCATGTCGGTTTCGCGCTCCCCGCCTGGCATGCGCCTCGGCGCTCGCAACGCGCTGTGCTGGATCGGCCTGGAGGCTTTCACGCCTAGAGGCTGAGGGCTCATCGCCACGGATGAGGGTGGCGGCGAGCAGGATGGCTCACGAGATGGCGGTGGCAGGACGCCCAGTGCAGGTCACGAAGCGTCGCTGGTCTCTGAGCCTTCCGACCATGATCTCGATCCGAACGCGGCGTCTGAACGCTGGTCCGTCGCCGTCACTGATATGCTGCGCCTGGTCGGAGCTGGCGTGCAATCCACTGCGGGAAGAGAGCGGGCGGCACATCGAGCCTGTCGTGGAAGGATGAGACATGCTGCTGCGAAGAGATCGAAGGGTCCCGACCCAATGACCCCGTCCTGGAAACGCCGCCTCCATCCGCCATCGGCTTCATGAGCTGCCGCGCGTCGAGCAGATCACGGAGAGGCGTGTTGACGGCCCGAGCGGATGCCTTATCAAGCCGTGAGCCATTCAAAAGCCAACTCCACAACCCGTTTTGACGTCGCTCTCTCTGAGGGTGGGAGCCGCCACGCTCCCGCGTGCCCTCCCGGCGACCGGAGGGAACGATGGCTTTTCGAGTGTGGAAGGGTTCGCGGCATCCGATCGGAGCTTTGGGCGACCCGTCGGCGAGCAGGTTTTTTGGTCCGTCGGCCGACTGTGCGGCAGTGTGGCGCCACGCCTTCGTTTGGCGCGTTGCGGATGGCAGGGCGTGAGCGGCGCCGACCGCTCACCGCGGGGACGTCGTGCCGATCTCGATGTGTTCGTGACCGAGCGCGAGAGCTTGATCGCCCTGGCCCGATCTTTCGTCCGCAGCACCGCCGTTGCCGAGGAACTGGTGCAGGACAGCTGGTTGCGCTGGCAACGAAGCCAGTATTGCAGCGCCAAGGCCCGGCCGATCTTCCGCACCATCGTCGCCAACCTCGCCCGGGACTGGTGGCGTCGCGAGAGGCGCGAGCGGGCTGTTCTGGACAGTCTGGCCCCTCACGCCGAAAGCGCGATCGCGACCGACCGGGTGGTGATCGCCCGCAGCGATCTGGCCCGCGTGCTCGCGACGCTGGAGGCGCTGCCGCCGCGGACGCGGACGGCCTTTCGTCTGAGCTGGCAAGACGGGCTTGGCTATGCCGAGATCGGCCGGCGCCTTGGCGTCTCGAAGGCGCGCGTACATCAGCTGGTGCACCGTGCCCTGGTCGAGCTGGCGCTGAGCCTCGACGACTGAGCCCCTTGACGCCGCCGCCGTCGCCGCATCTGACGGCGCCGAGAGATGGCGGGCGATGGACGCGACGTGGCCGACAAGCAGGATAGAGCGCTCACCGACGAGGCGGTCGGCCTGTTCCTACGCCTGCGCGACACGCCGGGCGATGCCGCGGCACGCGGCGCGCGTGACGCCTTCGTCAGCCGGGGTGCCGCAGAACGCCGGGCGTGGGAGCGCGTCGTCCGCGTCTGGGGTGCCCAATCGGCGATGCGACGGCAGCGGACCACGCTCCTCCCCATGCTCGTGCTTGCGGCGGTGGGCGTGGCGGCATTGCTGTTTGCCGGCGATGTTCGTCTGATGATGGTGGCGGATGCGGTATCCGGCCGCGACGACACCAGGGTCGTGCTCGCCTCGGGCGATATCGCGCATCTCGACGCCGGATCTGCGATCGGCGATGCCACGGCCGAGGGCAGGCGCGATGTCGACCTTATCGCCGGCGCCGCGTTCTTCGATGTCGATGCCTCGCCAGAGCGCCCGTTTAGCGTTGCTGCCGGACCCCTGACTGCCACCGCCATCGGCACGGCTTTCGAAGTCGCCCATCTCGACGACGGCGTGTCCGTCGCGGTCGCCAAGGGCGTCGTCCAGGTGGCGGTCGATGGCGAGAGCGCGCGTCTCGGGCCTGGGGATGTCTTGGCGTGGAACGCCGGCGAAACCACACTCGTGCGGTCCGGTGGGCGCGCCATCGCCGCGTGGCGCCGCGATCGGTTGATCCTCGAGAATATGAGGCTCGAGGCTGCGGTCGACATCGTCGCACGGCGGCTGATCGGGCCGGTCATGGTGCTCGGCGTCGGTCAGCGCGACCTCGCTCTGTCGGGCACCTTCACTCTCGACCGGCCCCTCTCTGCGCTCAGGTCGATGGCGGCCGCCCATGGCGGACGGGTCTATGCCGCCGGCCCGCTCGGCACGATTGTGGTGATGCCCTGAGTTTTCCGAAGGCCCGGCCCTAGACGATCGCGAGCCTCATTCGTTCACCCCTTGAAGGTCGGGAAAACGACCGTGATCGACGAGGGGATACCCATGACATCGCGACTGCGCTTCTCCGCCGCCGGCTTCTTCTGGCTGTGTCTCTCCGTGCCGATGGGTGCCATGGCTCAGACCGACGGAGCGGCGCTGCCCGCGCAGGGCATCGACATCCCGAGCCAGCCGCTGATCGATGCGCTGGGTGCGCTGGGCGATTTGGCCGGCTACCAGGTCAGCGCCGATGCCGACCTGCTTGAGGGGCGACGCAGCGCGGCGGTGATCGGAGCACCCTCGCCCGAGGCGGCGCTGACGACCATGCTGTCGGGCACCGGGCTTACCTTCCGCTCGCTCGGCGCGGACGGCGCGGTGCTGGAGCGT
>JBCCSW010000393.1:0-3653 GCA_039199465.1 Pseudomonadota bacterium | reverse complement strand
CGGGCCCCTTCTGGCAGCGGATGGGGGCCCAAGCGACCCAGCTGGGCAATACCCCCTCCCCGACGCTCCTGCACAGCCCCTTCGACGTCTTCCAACACCGCATTGTGGCCGAAATTTCCGTCGGCACCGCCACCGACAATGACTCGATTGGTTTTGCCGTTGGCTTTGATTCCGGCGAAACCCGCCGACTCGACCTCGAGCCCGAATACCTCTACATCGATTGGAAGAAGAGCGTTGATCAACTCGGCGAAACCAGCGCCCCCGCCGGCCTGGCGATCTCAAGGGTGTTCGGCATTCCGTCGGTGGCGGACTTTGCGAACCATGTGAATACGACCCTCAGCGGACCGACCAACGGTCTGGAGGAGCTGGCCCGCGGCCAGGGGCTCGGCGCCACCGGGTGGGAGGAGAATCGGACCTACCGATTTGAGTTCGAGCTGCGCCCCAACGGTTTGCGGGTGTGGGTTGACGGCAACCTGGAGTTCGACCTGGTTGGCCCGATGGAGGTCGGTCGGTTCGCCTGCATGAGCTTCTCCCAGGAACAGACGACCTGCGGCAACATCGTTGTCGAAGCCCTTCCCGATGGGCCGTTGCTGGACCTGGGCGACGAGATTCCGACCCGGGAAGGAGAAGAGGTCCAGGTGCCCCTGCGCTTCGACGCCATGGGCAACGAGCTGCGGCGGGCGAGTTTCGGCATTGACTACGATGAAGCCTGCCTGAACTTCAACCCGGTGGACGCTAACTTCGACGGTCGCGTCGATGGCCTGGCCTTTGTCGACGCCCTGAGATTCTCGTCGGAGTTCGTGGGCGACGTCGATTTCGACGCGTCCCGCACCGGTGCTGAGCTCCTCGTCACTCTCGCCGACACCGTCCCGCTCACGGGTGATGCCGAGGGCCTGCTGGCGAACCTCACGCTGACCAACCACTGCGGTCCGCTTTCGTCGACGGAGCCCCGCACGGTGCCGGTGCGCTTCGCTGCCGACTCCGAGTTCGAGACCCAGGAAGCCCGGCTGGTGCCCGTCGGCGAGCTTTCCGACGGCTCGGTGCTGATCCTGCCGCGGGACGCCGGTCCTGCGTTCGTCGACCTGACTGGCTTCACCGCAGAGACCTACCCGGTGCTCCCGGGCACCCTGGCCCGCAACGTGGCGCCGATCTGGGACGTCTTCAACGACGGTAGCCCCTTCTCCGTGCTCCAGTTGACGAACACCAACCCCACCGTCTTCTACTCGCCCACCGACGTCGCCGAGGCGCGGATCTCGTTCGAGGTGGTGGCGCAGGCTTCGGCGGACACCGATAGCTTTGGATTCGCGGTGGGCTTCGAGGCCGGGGATTCGACCAACGCCGCCGCCGAGTACATCCTCATCGACTGGCGTCAGGCCCAGGACCCCGCCAGCGTGGTCGCCCTCTTCGCTCCGGAGATTCGGTTCACCGGCGGAGAAGCCGGCCTGCGGGCGTCGCGGGTTTTCGGCGTGCCCACCAACTTCGAGTTCATCGAGCAGGACAGCTTCGACGAGGCCCCCTACACCCCCAACAGCGGTCTCGAGGTCCTGGCATCGGCCACGACCCTCGGCACCGTCGGCTGGGAGAACGGCCGGGTGTATGCCTTCACCCTCGAGCTCGAGCAGAATCGGCTGGCGGTCTACGTCGACGGCGTGTTGGAGATCGAGCTGGCCAGGTCTTTCGGGGCGGCCCCCTTCGCCTTCTACAACTCCTCCCAGGAGCGGGTGATGTATCGCAACCTGACGATCGAGCCCGTCGATTGAGCCTGTTCATTCGACACTAGGCCGACACTTCTAAGGGCGACCCTACGGGGTCGCCCTTCTTGCGATGAGCCCATGGCGAGGTTGCCCCGATATTTCGAACACCTCCTGGCTCGTCAACGAGCCTATCTTGGTGTCCGAAATATCGGGGCAAGCTCAGTCCACAAAATTCGGGGTAGGGCCAGTGCAGAGGGTCGACGACCTCGCGTAGGTTGCGCAGGAGCAGCCGATCGAGCGAGCCAGCCCGTCCGTTTGACGCTGGCTCAGCGTTCGCGTGCCTATTCAATACCTGGCGAGATCGGCGATCGTGCGGCCGACCTTGAGGATGCGGGTGAGGGCGCGCGCCGAGAGATGAAGGCGGTCGAAGGCGGCGCGGGCGCGTAGTGCCTACAGCGCGCGGATCGGTCCAGTGGCGACTGGGCGCAGCGGCACGCCGTCGAGCGCATCAGGCAGCTGCGCGGCGGCCTGCGGATCGCTCAAGTACACGATCAGGTGATCGGATCCTGCGCCGTAGCCTTCAACGCCCGGCAGGGCGAGGAGCGTTGCCTCGTGGTGCCGGCCAACGGCCGCGATGGGGTTCGCGGGCGATGGGCCGTCGGCCGGCGCGGGCATCGCTGCCTGTTCGTCGCGCGGCAGATTGTCGAAGAAATCGCTCATTCTTCTAACCTAGCACGCATGTTGCGGACGCGCGTCAGGTGCCGACGAGCTCGATGTCGAGGGCTTCGAGTACGGCCTCGATCGGATTGGCGAAGGTCGAACCACCACCGCCCGCGAAGAGCAGGCCGACCGGCTGTCGGACGTCGTCGAGGGTCCAGATGAGCGAGCCCGAGTCGCCGCCGTTCGAGAACGGTCCGGACGCCGGATCGAGCGGAACGATTTCGATCTGATCGCGGAAGAAAGCGACCCGCGCTCCGAAGCGCACGCGGATGTTCGCAGCAACCGTCGTCACGCGGCCGGACGTCAGCTGCGTGGTGCGTCCCGACTTGCCGACGTGATCGCCAACGCGTGCCGCGCGTGGTTTCGAGGCGATGGGAAACGTGCGCACCTGACCTTTGCTGAGATACACGATCTCTGGCTGAACGAGCTCAGGATCCGCCCAGGCGGTTGCGCAGTCGACGCGGTTGTCGCCTCTGAAGTCGATTGGGACGAAGCGCTCGAGCACGGCGATTCGATCGCGCGGTGACGTGCCGCCGTCGACGGGACCGGGCTGCACAATGTCGTCGCCGAACGCGCCGGCATTGGTGTTGGCGAGCACGTGGTTGTTGCTGAGGATCAAGGTGCGCTCGCGTCGGTCCTTCCCGCGCCCGCGCGCCAGGCAGCCGAGCGTTCCAGCGGTGATGTCGACATGGCCGATCGACACGCCGCCCGGCGCGGGACGGCGTCGAAACGTGTGAGGGAAAGCGCGGATTTCGCCAGTCACGATCGGTTCGAGCGGCAGCTCGTCATCGGTAAGTTCGGGCATGCCCAGCTCGCCGTGAAGCACATCGCGCAGCTGACTTTCTTCCATCGGTTCGCAGAGATAGATCCGCAGGGCAGCCGCGCCGGGTTCGGCCGTCCAGACGGTCGATGTAGGTGTTGCGACGGTGACGGCCGTGCCGATCACGTTGCCCGTGCCCTCGAGTGCCTCGGCTTCGAAGGTGGAGATCTCGGCGTCTTCGGCAGTGGCGACGACGTCGGTCGACGGGGCGAGGAACTGACTGAGCGCGTCGTGGATCTGCCAGATCGTGCTGTCGCCCGCGGCGGCAGCGAGGATGTCGGCTGGTTCGTATGCGACGCGAGCTTCTTCCCGCGTGGATTCCAGGTTGTCGAATGGGGGCTGTTGGGCCATGGCTTGTCCTCTCGTGGATGGGATATTCGTCGTTGCAGCAACCGTGACGCAGGCCGCTACGACCGATG
>JBCCSW010000392.1:0-3676 GCA_039199465.1 Pseudomonadota bacterium | reverse complement strand
GGGTGCGACATAGCCCGCTTTCTGGATATGGCTGAACAGCGCCCGCGGCGGGCCGCTGTGGATGATGCGTCCGCCGCTCATGATGTGGCCCATGTCGGCGTCGACATGCTCCAGGATCAGCCCGGTATGGGTGATCAGGAGCGCGCCGCGTTTCGAGCCGTCGCGCGCGGGTGCCGATACCAGCCGGTTCACCGCCGCGCCGACCGAGGCAATGTGCTCCAGATCGACGCCGCTTTCGGGCTCGTCGAACAGCAGGAAATCCGGGGCCTGCAGAAAGAGCTTCAAGACCTCCCAGCGCTTGATCTCGCCGCCGGAGAAGCCGACGACCAGATCGCGGCCGATGAAGGCGCTGAGGTCGAGCGCCTCGGCTTCTGTCGTGAGCCGCTCGCTGGCATCGAGGGCTGCGGCAAACTCGCCGACTGTCACGCCCTCGAGGCTGGGTGGGCGCTGGAATGCCATGCCAAGGCCGAGCCGGGCCCGGTCGTCGATTGCCATGCCGGCGAGATCCCGGCCGCGGAACAGGATCTGACCAGCGTCGAGCCGGTAGGGGGCGAGGCCCATGATCGCGGCGAGGACCGAGGATTTGCCCGAGCCGTTAGGCCCGAGCAGAACATGCACCTCACCCGGCCCGACGCTGAGGCTGACATCCGAGAGGATCGTGGTGTCGTCGACCGAGACCGTTATGCCCTTGAGATCCAGCATGACTCGGGTTCTCGCCCGACTCGGTCTGCGGCGGTTTGACCCGGATCAGTCGGACGCAGCGTCATCGTCGATTGACGTGGCTGGAGCGGGCACGTGTTGCTGAGGGTCAGCCGGGCGGAACGGCCGCCCGGCGGGGTTTTCGTTATTTCCAAGCCGCGACCGATCGGCGGCCGAGGCCGCGACCCGCCGTAGGGCGCGACGGCGTGCCGTGGCGAGGCGCCTATTCGGCGGCGAAATCGCTGACGGCCTTGACCTCCAGGAACTCCTCCAGCCCCCAGCTGCCGCCCTCGCGCCCGTTGCCGGACTGCTTGACGCCGCCGAAGGGCGAGCCCGCGCCGCGCGACTTGCCGTTCATCTCGACCATGCCCGAGCGCAGGCGCCGGGCCATGCGGTTGCGCCGCGCGCCGTCCTGCGTCTGCACGTAGTTGGTGAGGCCGTAGGGCGTGTCGTTGGCGATGGCGACGGCTTCCTCCTCGGTCTCGAAGGGCAGGATCGACAGCACCGGGCCGAAGATCTCCTCGCGCGCGATCGTCATGGTGTTGTCGACATCGGCGAACACGGTCGGGCGGGCGAAGTACCCGCGATTGGTGCCCTCGGGCCGGCCGAGGCCGCCGGCGACCAGCCGCGCGCCCTCGTCGATGCCGGCCTGGATCAGGTGCTGCACCTTGTTCCACTGCGCCTCGGACACCAGCGGGCCGATATGGCGACCGCCTTCCGAGGCCGGGCCGACCTTGGTCTCGTTCGCGACGGCGGCCGCGGTCTCGACCGCGTCGTCGTAGATCTCACGCTGCACCAGCATCCGGGTGGGCGCGTTGCAGGACTGGCCGGTATTGTTGAAGCAGTGCATCGCACCGCGGCGCACGGCGCGGTCGTCGGCATCGGCGAAGATGACGTTGGCGCCCTTGCCGCCAAGCTCGAGGCTGACGCGCTTCAGCGTGTCGGCCGCATTCTTCGAGATCGCGATGCCGGCCCGGGTGGAGCCGGTGAAGCTGACCATGTCGACATCCGGGTGACCCGAGAGCTGCGTGCCGACGCCCGCGCCGTCGCCGTGCACCATGTTGTAGACACCCGCCGGCAGGCCGGCCTCGTCCACGATCTCGGTGAACAGATGCGAGGAGAGCGGTGCGATCTCGGAGGGCTTCAGAACCATGGTGCAGCCGGCGATGATCGCGGGTATGGCCTTCAGCGTGACCTGGTTCATCGGCCAGTTCCACGGCGTGATCATCGCGACGACGCCGATCGGGTCCATCAGGATGCGGTCGGCCGGCGCATGCTCGCCGAGCGGGCGCTCGAACGGGAAGTTGCGGGCGGCGGCCAGGAAGTTCTTGATGTGGCCGTGGCCGGCCGCGACCTGCTGCTGGCGCGCCATGTCGATCGGCGCACCCATCTCGAGGCTGATGGCGTGGGCCATGTCCTCGGCCCGGCGCTCGTAGATCTGCAGGATCTTCTCGACCGCGGCGATCCGTTCGGCCACGGGCGTCATGGCCCAGGGAATGAAGGCGGCGCGGGCCGCGGCGACGGCGGCATCGGCGTCGGCCTTGGCGCCGAGGGCGATGACGGCCACCGCATCCTCGGTCGAGGGATCGATGACGGGGAAATCATTGGGCGAAGACGGCGCGGTCCATTGCCCGTTGATGTAGAAGTGCCGCTTGTCCAGCATGGGGGTTCTCCCGGTCAGGCGCGAGTGGTCGGGCGCTGTTGGTGTGGGCGTGAAGCCTGGGCTCTCAGGGTTGGCTGAACCCGTGTGTCGACAGCGAGCGCGGCTGCCGTGGTCTGGCGAAAACACCCTGATTGGCACCAAGCGATAGCAGGGTGCGGGGCCGCCAACAACGCATGCCGACACGCTGTGATCGGCGTTTCGACAGGAAGGCGTCCCGCCCGCTCTGACCGACCTCGCCGGCGCATGGCTGCAGTGGCGGAATGAGGCGGCGTGATCGGGAGATTTCGATATTCAATTGGACACCGCCCGGCGTCGGGGTCGATCTTAGCACCGTCCGAAGCCGGCAGCCCGAGTGCCACGCACGCTTCCGACGCCCTGGCAACCTCGAAGGCAGCGCATTGCCCGGTGACGGCGACAACCGCCGTGCCGTCAGGTCGAAGCATCGCGCCGCGATGCGACCCCGCGCCTTCGCATAAAGGGAGGTGACCACCCCATGGCGAAAGTAGTCTGTGTCCTCTACGACGATCCCGTCGACGGCTATCCCACGACCTATGCCCGCGACGACGTCCCGACGATCGAGCGCTATCCCGACGGTCAGACCGCGCCGACGCCGAGTGGCCTGGACTTCAAGCCCGGCGCACTGCTCGGCAGCGTCAGCGGCGAGCTGGGCCTGCGGCGCTATCTCGAGGCCGACGGCCACAGCTTCGTTGTCACCACCAGCAAGGACGGCCCAGACTCGGTGCTGGAGCGGGAGCTGGTCGATGCCGATGTGGTGATCTCGCAGCCGTTCTGGCCCGCCTATCTGACCGCCGAGCGGATGGCGAAGGCGTCGAAGCTGAAGCTCGCGATCACCGCCGGCATCGGCTCGGACCATGTCGATCTGGAGTCGGCGATCAAGAAGGGCGTGACCGTGGCCGAGGTAACCTTCTCGAACTCGATCAGCGTGTCCGAGCATGTGGTGATGATGATCCTCGGCCTCGTGCGGAACTACATCCCTTCCTACAACTGGGTGCTGAAGGGCGGCTGGAACATCGCCGACTGCATCGCCCGGTCCTATGACGTCGAGGGCATGCATGTCGGCTCGGTCGCGGCGGGGCGGATCGGGCTGGCGGTGCTACGCCGGCTGAAGCCGTTCGATGTGCATCTGCACTATACCGACCGCCATCGACTGCCGAGCGAGGTGGAGCAGGAGCTGAACCTGACCTGGCACGACACGACCGAGGCGATGGTGAAGCACTGCGACGTCGTCACGATCAACTGCCCGCTGCATCCCGAGACCGAGCATCTGTTCGACGCGGCGATGCTGGGGAAGAT
>JBCCSW010000391.1:0-3677 GCA_039199465.1 Pseudomonadota bacterium | reverse complement strand
GCGTCCTAGACCGCTAGACGAAGGGCGCACAGGCCCGGCGCGGTATCCCGGGCAGGCGACGATGGTACACCCTACGGGACTCGAACCCGTGTTTCCGCCGTGAGAGGGCGGCGTCCTAGACCGCTAGACGAAGGGTGCAACGGCGTCGGGGCGTGGACCTAACGCAGCCGGACCAACCTCGCAAGGGGCGGCTCGGCGAAAACCGGGCGCTTTGGCGCGGCCCGCGGGCGCAGGTGTGAGCGTTCGTCAGGGGCGTCAGACGGGCTCCGCCGCGTCCTCGATCCGCAGCTTGGCGCGACGGCGGCCGCCCCAGTCGTCGACCTCCAGCCGTCCGGCGACATGCACCGGCGCGCGCCGCGTCGCACAGGCCTCAAGCAGTGGCGCGAGGCCGTTCGCGCCGGCGCCGAAGGCGATCGAGGACAGCGCCGGCCCGCCGCCCGGCACTGCGAGGCGAAGCGAGAGATGGCCGCGTTCCGACAGTCGCGTGCCCTGGGGGACCACGCCGGCGACGGCCACCCGCGGGGGCGGGCTGGACTGGCCGTAGGGCCCTGCCGCCTCCAGCGCCGAGACCAGATCTGGGGTCGCGGCGGAGGGGGCCACGAGCGCGTCGATGCCAAGCGTGAGCGGTGCGCCGTGGGCGGCCTCCTCACCTTCGCGAGCCAAGCGCCGCTCCAGCGCCGCCATCGCAGCCTCCACAGCGTCCGCCGCGACACCGAGACCGGCCGCCATGGCGTGGCCGCCACCCTCGCTCAACAAACCGTCGCGGCAGACCGCGGCGATAGCGGCTCCGATATCGACGCCGGGCACCGAGCGGGCGGAGCCGCGGGCATGGCCGTCGCGGACCGCGATCACGACCGCTGGCCGGTCGAAGCGTTCGCGCAGGCGGCTTGCGACGATGCCGACGACACCCGGATGCCAGCCCTCGCCCGCCGCCCAGGCCAGTCGGCAGGCGCCATCAGTTCTCTCGATGCGCGCCTCCGCCTCGGCGAAGGCGGCCTCGGTCACCTCGGCCTCGATCCGGCGGCGGGCGACGTTCATGGCCTCGAGCTCGGCGGCGAGAATGCGCGCCTCGCTCGGGCAGGTGGCGGTCAGCAGTCTGACGGCGAGCGCTGCATCACCGACCCGGCCGCCGGCGTTCAACCGCGGTCCCAGCACGACGGCGTGGTCGACCGAGCGCGGCGGCGCCGATAGCCCCGCGACATCGGCAAGCGCGGCGAGGCCGGGGCGCGAACGGCCTGCCATCACCGCGAGACCCTGGCGCACGAAGGCGCGATTGAGCCCGGTCAGCGGCGCAACGTCAGCGACCGTTGCGACGGCGGCGAGATCAAGCGCCGGCATCAGGTCCGGGGCCCCGGTGCCGCCTGCACGCAGCAGGCGATTGGCTGCGACGAGCAACAGGAAGACAACACCCGCGGCGCAGAGCTGGCCAAGTCCGGAGGGACAGTCGTGGCGGTTCGGGTTCACGACCGCCGTCACCGCCGGCAGCGCCTCGCCCGGCTGGTGGTGGTCGATCACGACGACCTCGGCACCGGCCTTGGTGGCGACGGCCAGCGGCTCATGGGCGACCGTGCCGCAATCGACGCAGAGGATAAGATCATGCGCCTGCGCCAGCCGCTGCATCGCAGGGCCATTCGGGCCATAGCCCTCGGCCAGACGATCGGGGATGTGCACGGTCGCGGCGATGCCGAGGGCGGCCAGCCAGTCGTGCAGCATCGCCGCCGAACTCGCCCCGTCGACGTCGTAATCGCCGAAGATCGCAATCCGCTGATGCGACCGGACGGCCGTGACCAGCCGCTCGGCCGCCACATCCATGTCGGCCAGGGTCGAGGGGTCGGGCATCAGGTCGCGTAGCGTCGGCGCGAGATAGACCGGCGCTTGATCCGGCTCGACACCCCGCGCAGCCAGGACCCTGCCGACGATCTCGGGCAGGCCCGCGGTTTGTGCGATGGCACGGCCGAGCCGCTCTACCTCGGCGCTGGGGCCGACCCAGCGGCGCGCGGTAGCGGAGCGGACGACGCCGAGCAGGGCTGGTCGATCTAGCATACGACATGTGTGCCCTAGTCAGGGCACACACTCAAGATCTTGATTGGATCCGCTGTTCTAGCGTCTCAGCTGAAATCCGTTTGCCACACCTCGTCGGCCTTGGCGATGTTGCCGGGCACGTCGCGCTGGAACCGCTGCCTGGTGCGGTGGTCGAAGTTCAGATAGAGGCGGCCGTCCTCGATCAGCCAGGCGGTCGGGTCGGTCTTGGCCAGAATCCCGCGTGTCATCGCCCAGGCGCACCAGCCGCCATAGGCGGGCAGAAACGTCTCGGGCGTTGCGGCGAAGCGGTCGCGATTGGCAGCCGACACGAACAGCCATTTCGCCCCGCGCCATGTGTAGGCGTTGGTCTGTCGTCCCTCCAGCGCAGCACCTTCGGTGAAGAAGGCGACGGGGTCGGCGCCACGGATGGCCACCCCGAATTCACTGAATATGCCGGCTCGCTCGGCCCCGGCCGCGACAGTGGCGGCACCGGTCACCAGCGTCAGCCCCGCACCGGCGGCGAGAACACCGAAAGCGCGCCGATCCATACGGAAACCGGGCGCGGATCGATCGTGATCATCGGTCATGCAATACCCCTTTGACAGCGTCGCGCATCACCCCTGAGCGCGATGGGGGTAAGGTCGGGCCGCGCGGGCCGCCTGTCACATCACAGCAGCCAACATGGCCGGGAGCTGTCGTGAACCCGGGCTCTCGCGCCTCAGAAGTTGCGGGTGCGGTAGTACATGCGCCGCACGCTGCCGGTGCGCGAGCGCATCAGCACGGTCTCGGTTTCGAGGAAGGCGCCGTCGCGAAGCGCTCCCGAGACGATGGAGCCATTGGTGACGCCGGTGGCCGCGAAGATCACGTCCTGGCGCACCATCTCGTCGCGGCCGTAGACGCGGTCGAGATCGGTGATGCCGGCTTTCTCGGCGCGGCCCTTCTCGTCCTCGTTGCGGAAGAGGAGGCGGCCCTGGATCTGGCCGCCCATGCATTTGAGAGCCGCGGCCGCGAGCACGCCCTCGGGCGCCCCGCCCTGGCCCATATACATGTCGATCCCGGTGCTGGGCTCGGCGCAGTGGATCACGCCGGCCACGTCGCCGTCGGTGATGAGGCGGACGGAGGCGCCCGTTGCGCGCACGCTCTCGATCATCTCCTCATGGCGCGGGCGCTCGAGAATGCAGACACCCACATCCTCGGGCTTGCAGCCGCGCGCGGCGGCGAAGGCGCGCACCCGCTCGTCGGCTGTCATGTCGATATGCACGGCGCCTTCGGGGATGCCGGGGCCCACGGCTAGCTTGTCCATATAAACATCGGGCGCGTGGAGCATGGAGCCGCGCGGGCCCATGGCGATCACGGTGAGTGCGTTGGGCATGGCCTTGGCGGTCAGCGTGGTGCCCTCCAGCGGGTCGAGGGCGATATCGACCTCCGGGCCCTGGCCGGTGCCCACCTCCTCGTCGATGAAGAGCATGGGTGCCTCGTCGCGCTCACCCTCGCCGATCACCACGGTGCCCGCGATGTCGAGCTTGTTGAGCTCTGAGCGCATGGCGGCGACGGCGGCAGCATCGGCGGCCTTCTCGTCGCCCCGCCCAACGAGCCGCGCCGACGCGATGGCAGCCGCCTCCGACACTCGGGCAAGGCCGAGCGAAAGCATGCGG
>JBCCSW010000390.1:0-3681 GCA_039199465.1 Pseudomonadota bacterium | reverse complement strand
TCGCCGCAGCGGCATCGGCGCGCCGCCTGCCGATGTAGTTCTGCGTGGAGTCCGGATTGGCGCCGCCGCCCAGCACGATGACCGCATCCACCGTCCGCAAAGCATCGTGCTGTCGGGCCGGGCCGAGGTCGCCATCCCAACCGGAAGACTGCGCGATCCCGAGGCACCGCCACTTGGCGAAGCGATCCTGTTCGCCGAACGGATGAAGGCGCTCGGCGTGGCCGAGGACAGCATCGTGCTGGAGCCCAATGCCCGCACCACGCTGGAAAACCTGACGCTGTCCTTCGCGCTGGGCGATGCGCGGGGCTTCAGCCGCTATGCCGTCGTCACCGACGCCTTCCACCTGCCCCGCGCACTGGCGCTGGCGGCGCTGATCGGCCGCGATGTCGAGGGCGTCGCCACGGACGGCTTCTATGACTACGGCAATTTCCACCGTGTCGGCCTGATCCTGCGGGAGTCGATGGCGTGGTGGTACAATCTCGGCAAGGCCGTCGCCTGGATCGGGCTCGGCGCCCTCGGCTGGAGCGTCCACGACCGGCGCGAGGTGGTGTTTTGAGCACGCCGCAGAGCATTGCGCGCCAGTCGACGGTCGCGGCGCTTTGGATGATCGGCGCGGTGATCTCGTTCTCGGCCATGGCCGTGTCTGGGCGCGAGCTCTATGCCGAGCTCGCGACCTACGAAATCATGGCTTACCGCTCGCTGATCGGGGTGATCGTCATCGCCGGTCTGGTGCTTTGGCAGCATGGCCGGATGGCCGTCGCGACCCGGCTGTCGCGCGAGCACGGCTTTCGCAACGTGGTCCATTTCGCGGCGCAGAATTGCTGGTTCTTTGCGGTCGCGACCATCCCGCTGGCGCAGTCGGTGGCGCTGGAATTCACCAACCCGCTCTGGGTCGCGGTGCTGGCGCCGGCATTGTTGGGCGAGCGGCTGACGCGGGCCGGCGCGATCGCCACGCTGATCGGCTTCGCTGGGATCCTCGTGGTGACCCGGCCCGGGCTATCGCCGCTGGAATGGGGCCATGCGGCAGCGCTTGGGGCGGCGGCTGGCTTCGCACTGACCAACATCTTTACCAAGCGCCTCAGCCGCGAAGACGACGCTCTGACCATCCTGTTCTGGATGACGGCGAGCCAGGCGGTGATGGGGTTCCTCTGTACCCTCCCGTTCGGCGGGCCGGTGCTGTTCTCGTGGGATCTGACACCGTGGGTGGCGCTGGTCGGCCTCTGCGGGCTGACGGCGCATTGGTGCCTGACGCGGGCGCTGTTCGCTGCGCCGGCCTCGGTCGTCGCGCCGATGGAGTTCGCACGCCTGCCGGTGATCGCGGCGGCGGGCGCGCTGTTCTATGGCGAGGCGCTGGAGAGCGCAGTCTTCATCGGCGCGATGCTGATCCTGGGCGGCAACCTCTACAACATCCATGCCCGCCGACGGGACGCGGTCGCGGCTCGCTCACCACGCTCCGACGGCGGCCGAGCACGAAGTGAGGTGGCATGACCGCTCGGCCCATCGACGACCGTGGTGCATCCGACCTGCTGGTGTTCGACCGCGCGGCCGGGATGGAGCGGCTGTTGGAGATCATGGCGCGCCTGCGCGCCGAGGACGGCTGCTCCTGGGATCGCGAGCAGACCTGGGAGACCATCGCGCCCTATACGCTCGAGGAAGCGGCCGAGGTCGGCGAGGCCATCGCACGGGGTGATGTCGCGAACCTGGCCGAGGAACTGGGCGATCTGCTGCTGCAGGTCGTCTATCACAGCCGCATCGCCGAGGAGGCCGGCCATTTCGCGATGACCGACGTGGTGCGCGCCATCGCCGACAAGATGGTCTCGCGCCACCCCCATGTCTTCGGAACCGAGCCTGGTGGCCCCCGCGCCGATCCCGACGGCGTCGATTGGGAGGCGATGAAGGCGGCCGAACGGGCGGCCAAGGGCGAGGTGGCGGACAGCGTCCTCGACGGCGTGCCGCGCGGGCTGCCGGCCCTGGCGCGGGCGCTGAAGCTCACCAAGAAAGCGGCGAAGGTCGGCTTCGACTGGACCGATCCGGCCGACGTGCTGGCCAAGATCGACGAGGAGGCGCGCGAACTGGTCGACGAGGTCGAGGCACGCGCGCCCGAGAAGACGGCCGAGGAATACGGCGACCTGCTCTTCGTGATGGTGAACCTCGGCCGACATCTGCGCGTAGACCCGGAGGCCGCGCTCCGCGCCGCCAACGCAAAGTTCGAGCGCCGCTTCCGCGCCGTCGAAGCGGCGCTGAAGGCCGAGGGGCGCCGACCCGAAGACGCTACGCTGCCCGAGATGGATGCCCTCTGGGATCGGGCCAAGGCAGCAGAACGGGGGCAGCCGGTGGCGAGGCTCGACACCGACAACCGCTAGCGTCCGGTCCGGCGGTTGGCGCGAGCGCCTTCACGGCGTGGCGACGGCGCGCTACACCGCGCGCACGATCCCACCGGAGGACCCCCCATGAGCGCCATCGTCGACATCACCGCGCGCGAGATCCTGGACAGCCGCGGCAATCCGACCATCGAGGTCGACGTAACGCTGGAGGACGGCGCCGTCGGCCGAGCCGCGGTGCCCTCCGGCGCCTCGACCGGCGCGCATGAGGCCGTGGAGAAGCGCGACGGCGATGCCGGGCGCTATGGCGGCAAGGGCGTAACCGCCGCCCGCGACGCGGTGAACGGCGAGATCTTCGAGGCGCTGGCCGGCATCGACGGCTATGCCCAGAAGACGATCGACACAGCGATGATCGACCTCGACGGAACACCGAACAAGGGTCGGTTGGGCGCCAACGCGATCCTCGGCGTCAGCCTGGCGGTGGCGAAGGCTGCCGCGGCATCCTCGGGCCTCGCGCTCTATCGCTATGTCGGTGGGGTCAACGCACGCACGCTGCCAGTGCCGATGATGAACATCCTGAACGGCGGCGAGCATGCCGACAACCCGATCGACATCCAGGAATTCATGGTGATGCCGACCGGCGCCGCGACCTTTTCCGAGGGCCTGCGCTGCGGCGCCGAGATCTTCCAGGTTCTGAAGAAGGATCTGAAGTCGGCCGGCCTCAACACCAATGTGGGCGATGAGGGCGGCTTCGCGCCCGACATTGCTTCGGCCCGCGCGGCGTTGGATTTCATCATGGGCGCCATCGAGAAGGCCGGCTACACGCCCGGCGAGGACGTGCACCTCGCACTCGACTGCGCTGCGACCGAATTCTACGACGCCGAGGCGAAGACCTACAAGATGACCGGCGAGGGCACGGCGTTGGATTACGGCGAGATGGCCAGCTATCTGCAGGGCCTTGTCACCGACTACCCGATCATCTCGATCGAGGACGGGATGGCCGAGGATGACTGGGACGGCTGGTCGGCGCTGACCGAGGTGATCGGCCGACGCTGCCAATTGGTCGGCGACGACCTGTTCGTGACCAACGTGACGCGGCTGCAGCAGGGCATCGAGGGGCACATCGCCAACTCGATCCTGGTCAAGGTCAATCAGATCGGCTCGCTGACCGAGACGTTGGACGCGGTCAGCATGGCGCACCGGGCGCATTACACCGCGGTGATGTCGCACCGCTCGGGCGAGACCGAGGACGCGACCATCGCCGATCTCGCGGTCGCCACCAATTGCGGCCAGATCAAAACCGGTTCTCTCGCCCGCTCCGACCGGCTGGCCAAGTACAACCAGTTGATCCGTATCGATG
>JBCCSW010000389.1:0-3684 GCA_039199465.1 Pseudomonadota bacterium | reverse complement strand
TCACCAGCTCCTTCTTCACCACCAGATCCTGGACCGCGGCTTCATCACCTTCGGCGTCTACCAGGACTTCGCCCCCTGGTCGTGGGAGGAGGGCGGCAAGCCGACTGGTCTGGACGTCGCA
Organism: Pseudomonadota bacterium; assembly: GCA_039199465.1. GTDB lineage: Bacteria > Pseudomonadota > Alphaproteobacteria > Rhodobacterales > Rhodobacteraceae > Thermohalobaculum. The sequence goes on along the minus strand of JBCCSW010000389.1, from coordinate 3,563 downwards.
CTTGGCGAGGCCATCGCCGACGAGATGGGCCTGGAGGCCCGGTTCCGCATCCTCGCCGCCGACGAGACGGTGGACGACGACCTGCGAAACTTCGTCTGGAAGGGCCATCCCACCGCCGGCGGTGTCGTCAACGTGATGCTGCACGTGCCCTACGACACCAACCTCGCCTGCCGGAACGAGCTGGTGGTGTTCACCGGGCAGTACCATCAGGTCGAGCTGGCGATTGCCTACGCGCCCGAGGCATTCGACGGCGCCGCGCCGACGCCTGCCTTTTTCCGTTTCAACAAGGTCGGCGTGCAGAACGACAGTATCGCCGATTTCTACCTGACAGGCTTCGCAGGCGGGCTGATCGTGCCGAAAATGGTGCGCTATGCCAGCACGGTCGAGGCGGTCGGCGGCCTTTCGCGCGGCGAGGTCGATGCGGTGCTCGGCACCCAAGGCGAATTGCAGTTCGGTCTGGATCAGGCGGGCGGCGGCCGGAAACTGGAGATCCACATGCCCCCGCTGGCGGGCCTCGGCCGTTCGGACTGGGTCATCGGTGCCGCCGTTCGACACAGCTATCGCGAGCTCGGCTACGTCGTCGATGACGCGATCGTCGCGCTCATCGACAGCGGACGCATGGCAGCCATCTTCGACGAGCATGGGCTGAGCTGGACACGGCCGCCCTATCGCTGAGCGGGCCCGGTCGATCCCGGGCACCACGACGACCGTTCGAGAATTCGGGTTGCGTCGATCATCGCAGTCGGCAACCTGAAAGCTACCGCAACGGCACAACCTATAAGGGGTTCGTGAACGCGGACCTGGAGGGAACATGGAACTCACCGGAGAGCGGATGATCGCAGCCGAACGCGCCGTCGTCTGGAAGGCCCTCAACGACGCCGATGTCCTGATGGCCTGCATCCCGGGCTGCGAGCGGATGGCCTGGACGGGCGACAACAGCCTCGAGGCCGACGTCACCCAGAAGGTCGGCCCGGTGAAGGCCAAGTTCAAAGGCGCCGTCACGCTGGAGGACGTCGTCGAGGCGCAGTCCTACCGCATCGTGGGCGAGGGCAAGGGCGGCGCGGCCGGCTTCGCCAAGGGTGGCGCGAGCGTGTCGCTGAGCGACGAGGACGGCGGCACGAAGCTGTCCTACACCGCCGAGGCGAAGGTCGGTGGCAAGCTCGCCCAACTCGGCTCGCGCCTGATCGACGGCTTCGCAAAGAAGATGGCCGACGAGTTCTTCGACCGCTTCAAGGCGCAGGTCGAGGGTCCTAGTGCCGAGAGCGAGGCGGCGGCAGATAGCGACGCCCCGGCCGCGGAGGCCGAGGCACCCGTGGCCACGCCGTCCTCGGCCGTCCCGGAGGAGATGCGGGGCCAGCCCGCCCCCTCCGCCCCGCCGGTCAAGGGGCACGAGGCGGCGTTCCAGGCCGCCCTGCCCGACGGCAGCTTCGAGGGCGATGCCGAAATCGCGACGCCGTCCTCGGCCACGCCTGCCGAGGCGCTGGGCCAGGCGGCGCCCTCGGCGCCCCCGCCCGATCCCGAGACCGGCGCCCCCGGGACGCCCGAGGAAGCAGGCGAGACCGCGCGAGCGGCGAGTGTCGAGGCGGCGCCCGCAGCACAGGCGAGCCCAACACCCGATCCGGTGCCCGATCAGGCGCCCGATCCGGAGCCCAGCCCGCCACCGAGCGCGTCCTCGGCACCAACACCGAGCCCGGCCGCGGCGGAGACTGCCGGCCCGAGCCCACAACCAGAGCCGGAACCGCAACCTGAGCCGGAGCCGGAGCCGGAGCCGGAGCCGGAGAAAAAGAAAAGCTGGTTTCAGCGCCTTTTTGGCTGACAATACCACTCAGTTCCAGCGGGCCCGCGGGCCCGTCATGCCAGCATGCGACCACGCGCCAGCTATGGGAGAACGAGATGACCACCGTGAGCATGACCGTGAACGGCAAAGCCGTCAGCGGCGCGGCCGAGGGGCGCACGCTCCTCGTTGAATTCCTGCGCGAGGAGCTTGGCCTGACCGGCACGCATGTCGGCTGCGACACCTCGCAATGCGGCGCTTGCGTCGTCCACATGGACGGTGACAGCGTGAAGGCCTGCAGCGTCTTCGCCATCGCAGCCGAGGGTGCAGAGATCACCACGATCGAGGGGATGGCCAATCCCGACGGCTCGCTCGGCGTGCTGCAGGCGGCCTTCCGCGAGCATCACGGCCTGCAGTGTGGCTTCTGCACACCGGGCATGATCATGTCGGCGGCAGACCTCCTTAAGGTGAACCCGGATCCGACCGAGGCCGAGGTGCGCCACTGGCTTGAGGGCAATATCTGCCGCTGCACCGGCTACCACAACATCGTCAAATCGATCCTGGCCGCCGCTGCCGAGATGCGGGGCCAGTCGCTGGCCGCCGAATAGTCGGGCCGCCGACCAACCGACCGACGACGACCAACACAAGGAACGGCACCGGCCCGCGCGGCCGGCTACCTAGGCAACGAGCCGCGGCGGCGTGCGCCCTTGCGAGGGATGCGCGCGACAGGCCGCGGCATACCCAGGGAGGCTGAACATGGCCAAGGATTTCAACGAGAAGGCGCAGGGTATCGGCGCCAGTTCGCGGCGTCGCGAGGATGCGCGCTTCGTCACCGGAAACGGACAGTATACCGACGACATCAACCGCGTGGGCCAGTGCTACTGCCACTTCCTGCGCTCGGACGTGGCGCATGCGACGATCGCACGCCTCGACGTCGCGGCCGCCCGAAGCGCGCCGGGCGTGATCGGCGTCTACACGGCCGAGGACCTTGCCGCCGTCGGCGGCGTGCCCTGCGGCTGGCAGGTGACCGACAAGCACGGCCAGCCGATGAAAGAGCCCAAGCACCCGATCCTGGCCGAGGGGAAGGTGCGCCATGTCGGCGACCCGATCGTCGCCATCCTGGCCGAGAGCCTGGAGCAGGCGCTCGATGCCGCCGAATGCATCGAGATGGATCTGGAAGAGCTTCCGGCCGTCATCGACATGACGAGCGCCGAGACCGCGGCCACGGCTGTGCATGACGAGGCGCCCGACAACCTGTGCTTCGACTGGGAGTTCGTGGCCGAGAACAAGGACGCCGTAGACGCGGCCATCGCCGGCGCGCACCACGTCACGACGCTGGAGCTGGTTAACAACCGCCTGGTGGCAAACCCGATGGAGCCGCGTTCGGCCATCGGCGAGTACGACCGCGCCCGCGACGAGCACACGCTCTACACGACCAGCCAGAACCCGCATGTCATCCGTCTGCTGATGGGTGCCTTCGTGCTGTCGATCCCCGAGCACAAGCTGCGCGTCGTGGCACCCGACGTGGGCGGCGGCTTCGGCTCGAAGATCTACCACTATGCCGAGGAGGCCTTCGTGACCTGGGCCGCGAAGGCGGTGAACCGGCCGGTCAAATGGACCTCGACCCGGTCGGAGGCGTTTCTGTCGGACGCCCAGGGCCGTGACCACGTCACCAAGGTCGAGCTGGCCATGGACGCCGACGCCAATTTCACGGCGCTGCGCTGCACGACGCTGTCGAATATGGGCGCCTATCTCTCGACCTTCGCGCCCTGCATCCCGACCTGGCTGC
>JBCCSW010000388.1:0-3688 GCA_039199465.1 Pseudomonadota bacterium | reverse complement strand
GCGTCGAGCCGCCGCCCGAGGTGGCCTGGGACAAGGCCGAGATGTCGCCCATGGCGCTGAGCTTCTATTCCGAATCCAAGCGCTGCTCGAACGCGCTGCTGGCAAGCGAGCTTGGCGTCGCGCTCGCCTATCCGAGCTATCGCGAGGGGCTGGCGGCGGTGCTGGCAGCCGAGACCGGCTGATCCGGGATCACGCGCGCCGCGCCGGCGCTGAGTGGCCCGTCGATCCTGTCCAGCCGAAGATGCGCCAGGGCCCGGCCGTCTGCCTGGGTGAACAGCGTCCCGGCCGGCTTGCCCGCGGCTGTGGTGACGGGCGTGCCGACGGGGGCCGACCCCTCGACCGCGACCGGCATCAGCCGCTTCTTCAACTCGGTCTTGTGGCGCATGCGGGCCGTCACCTCCTGGCCCACATAACAGCCCTTGCGGAAATCCACGGCACCGAGGCGGTCGAGACCGGCCTCAAGCACAAAGGTCTCGCCGGGGACCAGTTCTGCACCGCTGTCGGGCACCTGTTCGCGGACGCGAAGCGCGTCATAGGCGGCGCGGCCGACCTCGGCAGCGGTCGGGGCGAGATCCATTGCCGACAGCGCTGCAACGGGGTCGGGCGCGTAGAGCCTCCACCCCATGGTCGGCACGCGAGGGTCGGCGACCACCAATGCGCCATCCGGTGCCGTGGGCGCAGCGCCCCCCCAGCCGAGCGCCACGCCGAGCCCGGTCTCGCCCAGAACCTTCGCGTCGCGCCGGATCGCATACATCGTCAGCCGCTTCGACAGCGCCGCCGCCTCATCGGCGATGACGTCGATCAGCACGGTCGATCCGCCATCGCCGGGGTCGATCAGGAAGAAATCGACCAGGAACTTGCCCTGCGGCGTCAGCAGCGCCGTATAGACCGGCCGCTCCGGCGCCAGGCCCGTCACGTCGGCGGTGACGGTGTCCTGCAGCACGTCGCGCGTGGCGCCGCCCTGCATGGCCAGGACGGCGCGGTGCTCGGCCACGAAGACGGTTGTGCTGGTCACGGCGTCGGCAGGCATGGTCATCGGCTCTCCTGTTGCCCACGTGACCGAGGTATGCAATCGCCGGGCAACACACCAGTACCGTTCGATTGTCAGCGCCCCACCGGGCGAGGAGACAGCAGATGATCCTGCCTGACGCCGCCGCGCGTGCGCAGGGGCGGATGCCCTTGGCCCTGCTGGTCTTCCTGGCGCTGATGACCTCGATGGTCGCGTTGACCATCGATGCTGTGCTGCCGGCCCTCGACGCGATGCATGCCGATCTTGGCTTCTCGGCCGACAACGAGCGCCATATGGTCATCTTCGCCGTGTTCGCCGGGCTCGGCATCGCGCAGGTGCTGGCAGGGCCACTCGCCGATGCCTATGGCCGAAAGCCCGTGGCCATCGGCGGGATCGCGGTGTTCCTGCTCGGCACCCTGATCGCCGGAACGGCACAGGACGGCACCGCGATGATCGCCGGGCGCTTCCTGCAAGGTCTCGGCGCGGCCGGGCCGCGTGTCGTCAGCGTGACGATCATCCGCGATCTCTACCGCGGCGACGCGATGGCGCGAGTGTCCAGCTTCGTGAACTCGCTGTTCGTCACCGTGCCGATGGTGGCCCCGATCATCGGGCAGGGGATCGAGGCGCTGGGCGGCTGGCGCATGATCTTCTGGTTCTACGCCGCCACCGGATTGGCGCTTGCCGTCTGGTACCTCGCCACAGTGCCCGAGACGCTGGACAAGGAAGACCGTCGAGCCCTGGCGCCGCGCGGCATCCTCTCGGCGCTGGTCGCGGTGATGGGCACGGGCCAGACGGTGGCGGCCATCGTCATCATGTCCTGCGCTTTCGGCGGGTTCGTCGCCTATCTCGCGACGGCCCAGCAGATCCTGGAGGAGGACTACGCCCTTGGCCCGTTGTTCCCGCTGGCCTTCGCAAGCCTCGCCGGGTTCTTCGCGCTTGCGTCCTTCCTGAACGGCAGGCTGGTGATGCGCTTCGGAGCGCTCCGGCTCTCGGCGCTGGGTCTCGGGTTGATGCTTGCCGCAGGGGCGGCGGGTTCTGCCGCATCGGCGCATTTCGGCGGTCTGCCGCCGCTGGAGATCACGATGCCCGTCATGGCGCTGGCCTTCGCCGCCGTCGCGATCCTGTTCGCCAATATGGTCGCTATCGCTACGGCGCCGCATGGTCATCTGGCCGGCACGGCGGCGGCGCTGGTGCTTGCGATCAGCACGCTCAGCGCCTCGACCATGGGCGCGGTCGTTGCCTCGTTCTACGACGGCTCGCTGCTGCCGATGTTCCTGGCCTTCACCGGTCTCGGCTGCATCGCAACGCTCAGTTTCCAGGTGATCCGCCGCCGCCGGACCACCGTCGTCGCATGAGCGGGCGGGCCCCGATCTCGATCGTGGTCCCGACGCTGGACGCGGTGGCGGCCATCGGCCCCTGCCTCGGCCGTCTTGGCGAGGGGTTGATGAGCGGGCTGGTGCGCGAGCTTGTCATCGCGGACGGGGGGTCGCAGGATGCGATCGCCGACGTTGCCGAGGCCGTAGGGGCCACGCTGGTCACCACGCCGCCCGGCCGGGGCACCCAGCTCGCCGCCGGAGTGGCGGCGACGTCGGGCCCCTGGGTGCTGGTGGTGCATGCCGACACCCTGCTGCCCGAGGACTGGCCGACGCTCCTCGCCCGTCATCTCGCCACCCATCCCGATGCCGCCGGCTATTTCGGTCTTGCCTTCGATGACCGCAGCGTTGCGGCGCGGCTCGTCGCCGGATGGGCCATTCTGCGTTCTTCGTTGTTCGCCCTGCCCTATGGCGACCAGGCGCTGCTCGTCCCGCGCGCGCTCTATGACCGGGCCGGCGGCTATCCCGAGATCCCGCTGATGGAGGACGTGGCCCTGGTCAGCGCCATCACGCGCACGGCTGGTCGCGGCGCGCTGCAGCGCCTGCCGGGCACCGTGACGACCTCGGCCGCCCGATACCGCCGCGACGGCTGGATCCGCCGCGGGGTGCGCAATCTGACGATCCTCGCGCGATGGCGCCTGGGCGCCGACCCCGCCGATCTGGCCCGGGCCTATCGGGTCGAGGGGCAGCGGGGCGCCGGGTAGTGCGGCCGACCCTGATCATCTTCGTGAAGGAGCCACGACCGGGCCGGGTGAAGACGCGCCTTGCCCGGGATATCGGGCGCGTCGGTGCCGCCTGGTGGTTCCGCCATCAAACGCAGCGACTCATCCGGCGTGTCGGGCACGATCCGCGCTGGAAGACGCTACTGGCCGTCAGCCCTGATCGCGAAGGTTGCGCCAGCCGCGTGTGGCCCGCCCATCTGCCGCGCATCGGTCAGGGGCAGGGCGATCTCGGCCGGCGGATGGTGCGCGCGTTGAACCGCGCAAGCGCCGATGCGGCACCGGTCGCAGTCGTCGGTGCCGATGTCCCCGGTATCGACCGACCGTCGATCGCCAGGGCCTTCGCGCTGCTGGGGCGCGCCGATGTCGTGCTCGGTCCCTCGCCCGATGGCGGTTTCTGGCTGATCGGTCGGGCGCCCGGTGCGTGCTGGCCTGCGGGCCTGCTGGATGGCGCACGGTGGTCGACATCGCATGCGCTGGACGACACCCTCGCCCGCTTGGGTCCGCGTCGGACACTCATGACCGACACGCTCTCGGATATCGACCGGCGCGCGGACCTCGTGAGGCTGGGCCTCGCGGTGCCGGCG
>JBCCSW010000387.1:0-3707 GCA_039199465.1 Pseudomonadota bacterium | reverse complement strand
TGCCGCCCTTGGCATCGGTGATCGAGCGGTTCTCGGTGCGGTCGGCGGCGACCCACTCCTTGAGGTGATAGACCACCGGCTCGAAGCGGCGCTCATTGTGGCCGAGGCCGGCCTCGTGGTCGAACTCCTCCGACCCCGCGCCCTCGAGGCCCGCCAGGTTCCGCGCCGCCTCGATCACCGCCATCTGCATGCCGAGGCAGATGCCGAGATAGGGTACGTTGCGGGTGCGCGCGAAGCTGGCCGCGCGGACCATCCCCTCGGTCCCACGCTCGCCGAACCCGCCGGGCACCACGATGCCGTGAAAGGGCTCCAGATAGGGTGCCGGATCGTCCTCCTCGAAGACCTCGGCGTCCAGCCATTCGGCGGTCACGCGCACGCGGCTGGCGATGCCGCCATGGGTCAACGCCTCGGCAATCGACTTATAGGCGTCTTCGAGCTGCGTGTATTTGCCGACCACCGCGATCCTGACCTCGCCGTCGGGGTGGTTGATGGCGTCGACGACCTCCTCCCACATCGAGAGGCGCGGGCGGGGTGCGGGATGGATGCCGAACGCATCCAGCACGGCCTGATCGAGACCGTTCTCATGCATCTTGAGCGGCGCCTCGTAGATCGAGTTCAGGTCCTCGGCCGGGATCACGTCGGCAGGGCGCACATTGCAGAACAGCGCGATCTTGCCCCGCTCGCGCTCGGGGATCGGCTGCTCGGTCCGGCAGACCAGTACGTCGGGCGCAATACCGATTGAGCGCAGTTCCTTGACCGAATGCTGCGTCGGTTTGGTCTTCAACTCGCCCGAGGCCGCGAGCCAGGGCAGAAGCGTCAGATGCACGAAGATCGCCTGGCCGCGGGGACGCTCCTGCGCGAACTGACGGATCGCCTCGAAGAATGGCAGGCCCTCGATATCGCCGACGGTGCCGCCGATCTCGCACAGCATGAAGTCCACCTCGTCCTCGCCGATGGCGAGCCAGGCTTTGATCTCGTCGGTGACGTGCGGGATCACCTGAATGGTCTTGCCGAGATAGTCGCCGCGCCGCTCCTTCTCCAGCACCTCGCTGTAGATCCGGCCCGACGAGACGCTGTCGGTGCGCCGCGCCGCGACACCGGTGAAGCGCTCGTAATGGCCGAGGTCGAGATCGGTCTCGGCGCCGTCGTCGGTGACGAACACCTCGCCATGCTCGAAGGGCGACATCGTGCCGGGATCGACGTTCAGATAGGGGTCGAGCTTGCGGAGCCTGACGGTGTAGCCGCGCGCCTGAAGCAAGGCGCCCAATGCCGCTGCCGTCAGCCCCTTTCCAAGCGAGGAAACGACACCGCCAGTAATGAAAATGTATCGAGCCATGCTCGCCGCGCCCCGTAGATTTTGTGGATGCGGCACGCCCTTGCCGCATAATCTGCTACGGGACTTGAGAAGTACGGGATTCTCTGGTGCCGGGCAAGGTGCGCCCTTTCGGAACGCCGCGCTGCCCCGTGGCCCGTGTCTCCACGGTCATTCCATGCCGCCGTCTCGGGCTCATCGCGGGCCGCCCTCGGCATCTGGTGCGGCGCCGAGCTGCGTGGTGCGCTTCTTCTCGGCATAGATCAGCCAGAGGTTCCGCGCATAGACGACGAAGCCCAGCGACTGGCCCAGGATGAACACCGGGTCGGCGCGCCAGATGGCGTAGCTGAGCAGCACCGCGGCCCCGCCGATCGAGATCCACCAGAACGCCACTGGCACGACCGAGCGCCGCGCACGCTCCGAGGCGACCCATTGCACGACGAAGCGGCTCATGAACAGGAACTGCCCACCGAGGCCGACCATGATCCAGGCGAGCTCCAGATCGCTCGCGGCGCCGAGAAAGGTCTTCAGCCCGTCGATCAAGGCGTGCTCTGCCCGCGGTCGGTATGCACCACCATCGGCAGCCGGCGTCGTCGCTTCAACCACCAGACGCCGAACAGGTCGGTCACGCCGACCAGCGCCCGGCCGAGATTGGTGTATTTCGAGCGTCCCGCCTCGCGGCCGCGGTGGCTGACATCGACAAGCACGACGTGCCGACCCTCGCGCTTGACCAGCGCCGGCAGGTATCGGTGCAGATGGTCGAAGAACGGCAGGGACAGGAACAGCGCGCGCGGGAAGGCCTTGAGGCCGCAGCCGGTGTCGCGCGTGTCGTCGCCCAGCATGTAGCCGCGGATCGCGTTTGCCGCGCGCGAGGCCAGCCGTTTCGATGCCGTGTCCTGCCGCCCGACCCGCTGGCCCGCCACCAGGCCCGGCAGATCGGCACCGGCCTCCAGCAGGGGCGCCAGCAGCCTGGGCAGTTCGGCGGGCGGGTTCTGGCCGTCGCCGTCGAGCGTCGCGCAAATCGGTGCGCGCGCGGCCTCCACGCCCGAGCGCACAGCCGCGGACTGGCCGCAGGGTGCGGCGTGGCGGACCTCGCGCAGCCAGTCATGGGTTCGGCGCGCCTCGGCGATCGCGGCCTCGGTCCCATCGGTCGAGCCGTCGTTCACGAAGATTGCCTCGAAAGGGCCGAGCGGGCTGCATGCCTCGGCGATCTCGTCCGCCAGCCGGCGCACATTGCCTGCCTCGTTCAACATCGGCGCGATCACCGTGAAGCGCGGTGTCGTCGTCTCGTGGCTCATGCTCTGTCCCTCTGGCGACAGCTATAGGGCGCTGATGCGCCGAGGGCTACTGCCGGGCCGCGTGCAGCGCCTCGGCACAGGGCTCGAAGCGCGGGTCGTCCCGGGTGATCAGCGTGACCGTTTCACGGTTGCCACGGTTGTAGTTGAAGAACGATACGCTGGCATGCTCCACGAGGCTCGGGGGCGTGGCCATCGCGGCCGTGAGCTGAGCGAGCCGTTCGCGACGCCGCTCCTCCAGCAGCACGACGGTGCCGGGCTCTGCCATCAGGACGCCGAGCATCGTCTCGGTGCTCGGCATCATCGTGGCCGCGTCGGTCGCGAAAACCAGCGAGGGTTCGCGGTAGCCGGCCGAGACGATCGGCCCCGCACGGCAGGCATCGAAATGCGCGGCCATGACGGCGATGCGGGGTGTGCCGAAGGCGGTGTCCAGCGCGGGCAGGCCGAAGTGCAGCACGGCCGCGACGGCGGCGATCGCCGACAGCCCGCTGCCCGCCATCTGCGCCGATTGCCGGCCCTTGAGCGCCGCGCGGGCGGCAACCAGGGCGAGTGCTGCCGCGATCAGGCCGAGAAGCGCCGCGCCGATGACAAGCCGCCCTTCCAGGATCAGCGGCAGCGCCATGGCCGCGAGGCCGAGGACCACGCCCGAGAGTGCGGTGACAACGGTCGAGGCGATACGGATCCAGCGCGCCTCTGCCGCGGGGTTCTCGGTCGCCTGCCAGGCCACCAGCAGCGCCAGCGCCGGATAGAGCGGCAGCACGTAGTGCGGCAGCTTGGTCTGCACGACCTCCAGCACGATCCAGAAGGGCAGCACCCAGGCGGCGATCATCAGGACCACGGCACTGTCGCGGCGCGCGGCCCAGGCCGAGGCGAGCGCCGGCAGCAAGAGGCCCGCCGCCGGCCAGAAGGTCGCCCACACGATGGCCGCATAGAGACCGGGCGGGCCCCAGTGCTTCTCCTGCCCCTCCGCGACCTTGCCGAGCAGGTCGCGTCCCACCGCCTCTTGGAAGAAGGCGCCGTCGGAGACCTGCCAGATCGCGACGAGCCAGGGGCCGACCAGCGCGGCCGTCAGCACCAGGCCCGGGATCGGCCGCAGCGCG
>JBCCSW010000386.1:0-3715 GCA_039199465.1 Pseudomonadota bacterium | reverse complement strand
GTGAGATCGGGCGACGGGTCCGCCAGGACCTGCGTGCGGACATCGACCTCGTCGGGCGGCAGCAGCCGACGGAACGGGCCGTCGGGATCGAAGGGCCCAAGGGTGCGCGGATCACCCCAGGCAAGCGCACCGCCCAAGGTGCGCCCACCGCGGCGCAGGCGCACCGGCAGCAGCGGATCGGCGCCCGCCACCGATTGCGACGCCAGCGTATTGGCCGCCAGCGCCCCGGCGAGCCGGGGTCCCGCGAAGCGCACCAGCAAGCCGCCGTCCTGAAGGAACGTCTCCAACGCCTCGCGATCGGTCCCGTCGATGGTGCCGTAGTCGGCCAGGAAGATCGCCGACGGCTCGCGTTCGAGCGCATCGGCCAGCGTCCCGGCACGCACATCGGCATGCGGCTCCAACGCTTGGGTCAGGTAGTGCCGGGCCGAGGTCAACGGCGCGACCTCGCCCACGGAGGAGGGATCGACGACGGCAACGGGCACGCGGCGCACCGCGGCATCGGCCAGGGCCGTGCCGCCCGGCGACGGCGCCTCGGTCAGCGTGATGCGGCTAACCGTGCCGATCAGTTCCGATGGCAGGTCGAAGCGGGCCTCCCCCTGCTCAGCGCCGGCCGCGAAGTCGGCATTGGCCACGGCGATACGACGCTCGCCGGCACCGTCGGCGGCGGCCAAAGCGGCCAGCGTCACGCTGTCCGGCGCCGTCTGATCGGCAGTGCGGATCACCGTGGCGACGAGCGATCCCTCCTCAAGCCGCGGCGGAAGCACGGCCATGGCCGGCGCTTCGGGCCCGATCAGGGTCAGCGGGCCGAAATCGGCAAGGCGTTCGGCAAGCGCCGCGCTGGCCTCAGCCTCGTGGGCCAGCCCGTCATGCAGCCACAGCGTCTCGCCCGGCGGGGTCGCCGCCGGATCGTCGAGCAGCGCCAGAACCGCGGCGCGGTCGGGGCGGAGCGCCTCGGGCCGCATCGCTTCGATCGCCGCACGAGCCTCGGCGGCAGCCATCGGGCCCGGCGGCGCGAGGGTTTCGACGGTACCGCGCCACAGGATGACCGGGCGACCGTCGCGCCCCGCTTCCTCGATCGTCGCCGCCGCAGCGGCGCGGCGCGCCTGCCAATCGGGCGCCGAGGCCCAGCCGGCGTCCATCAGCACCAGCACCGGCCCCTCGCCGCTATCGGCGAGGCGTTGCGACGGGTTCAACAGCGGCTGCGCGAAGCCGATGATCACCGCACCGATGGCCACGACCCGCAGAAGCAGCAGCCACCAGGGCGTGCGCTCTGCCTCCCGCTCGGGATCGTCGAGGCCGAGCAGCAGCCGCACGCCCGGGAAGATCTCGGTCTTCGGGCTCGGCGGAATGGCCCGGAGCAGCCACCACAGGACGGGCAGCGCGATCAGGCCGAGCAAGACCGCCGGCGCAACGAAGCCAAGTGATCCGAGTCCGAACATGCCGTCTCCATGGCACGGGTCGCGCTGTCGATCCCGCCCGCTGCCTTACGTCGTGCGCTCCTCACGCATTCAAACATCGTGCCGTGCCGCCACCGCCCCAACCCCGGCAACGCCACCGAGCGCCCGACCCGGAGGTGCATCGGGGCGCCTGCGTCAGCGCCCTCCCCCGATCAGGGCATGCAACTGCAACAGCGCGCGGCGCGGGCTCTCGTCGGTACGGTGCATCACCAGCTGCCAGCCAGCCGAGCGTGCGGCCTGGGTCAGATCGTCACGGCGTTCGGCCAGGCGCGTGCGATACCGATCCGCCAGTGCCGCCGCCTCGTCCGTCTCGTGCTCGAAACCCGCGCCGACGCTTCGGAAGCGCGTTCGACCGGCGAAAGGGAACTCCTCCTCAACTGGATCGAGGATCTGCAGGTAGACCCCGCCGATGCCACGGCCAGCGGCCGCCTTCAGCGCGGGGAACACCTCGTCGCGCGGGCCCATGAAATCGGACATGAAAACCGCCCTGCCGGCACGCGGCAGGTCGAAGGCCGCGGGCGCGCCGAAGTCCGGCGCGTCGCCGTCGGGCTCCTCCGACAGCAGCGTCGCGAAACGCTCGACATGGCGCATGCCGGTGCGCGGCCGTTCGGCATCGGTGCCGACGAGGCCGAAGCGCTCGCCGCCGCGCGCCAGAAGCGCCGCGAGCGCCATGGTGATCAGCCGGGCGCGGTCGAGCTTGGTGACACGGCCATTGCGCGCTTCGCGGGCATAGCGGCTGGCGAACTGCATCGAGCGCGCGCCATCGACCCAGAACATCACTGTCTCGGCCGCCTCCCACTCCATCTCGCGGATGAAAAGGCGGTCCGAGCGGGCAGATCGGCGCCAGTCGATCTGGCTGAGACTGTCGCCAGGCTGGGCGGCCCGGTATTGCCAGAACGTCTCCCCAAGGCCCGAGCGGCGGCGGCCATGGACCCCGTGGAAGGTGGAGGCCACCAGCCGCTCCGCCTCGACCAGAAGCGGCGGCAGGGCACCAGAGATGCGCTCGGCATCGCGGCGGAGCCAGGCTGCACGCTGGACATCCGCGCTCATCCGTCGCCCTCCGCCTCCGTCGCGATCGGCGCGGCAGCGGGCGTGGCCTGCAGCGCCATGCCCTGGAACAGCGCATCGCCGTCGCGCAGGCGCTGCTCTGCATAGATCTCCGCCATGCCGTCCGCGCCCGCGCGCAGCACCAGCCAGTCGCCGTCGGTCATGGGCGGCATGACCCCTTCGGCTTTGGGATCGAGCACCGTAAGCGGGCCGAAACGCGTCTCGGCTGCATTGGCGAGGCTCTCGGCGGCGGCATGACGCTCAGCCGCGTCGCCCGGGCCGGTGCTGCTCAGATAGCAGAGCACCTGGCGCTGCCGTGCCCCATCGGGCCCGGCGACGTCGGCCGCGGCGCTGAAGCCGCTGATCGCGACCGGGCCGGCGGCGACGGGCAATGTCCAGACATCGGAGGCGGCCAGACCGGCGTGCAGGACCGTGGCGCCGGGCGTCAGGCGGTCCACGACGGCCGCCATCTGCCGGCGCGCGAAACCGTCGTCCGTCTCGACGGCGCGCTCGAAACCTGCCGCCGCGGCGCGCCTATCGAAGCTGGCGACGTCGTCCTGCGCCGACGGTGCGGCCAGACAGAGCGCCGTGAAGGCGCCGCTCGGCGTCGGGTCGGCAAGCGACGATGCTGCGCCGAGACCAAGCCAGGCCGAGGCCAGGGCGGCGCCGAGAGTGACGGCAGCCCTCAAGCCGCGCGCTCCAGCGCGGTCGCCTCGACCAGCGCGTCGATCACCTCTTCCAGGCTGGCGCCCTCGGCCCGCGCCGCGAAAGTCAACGCCATGCGGTGCACCAGGGCCGGGCGGGCGAGGGCGTGCAAATCGTCGATCGAGGGCGCCAGGCGGCCTTTCAAAAGCGCCCGCGCCCGGACGGCCAGCATCAGCGACTGTGCGGCACGCGGGCCCGGACCGAAGGCCAGTCGATCGGTCGCCGCGGCCGCGCCGTCAGGCTCGCCAGGACGAGCCGAGCGAACCAGGGAGATGATCGCCTCGACCACCGCGTCACCGACCGGCATCGAGCGCACCAGCCGCTGAAGGCCGATCAGCGCATCGGCATCCAGCACCGGCTCGGCCACAGCATCCTCGGCCCCGGTGGTGGCGAGCAGGATGTCCCGCTCCTCGTCACGGGTGGGATAGGTGATGTCGACCTGCAGTAGGAAGCGGTCGAGCTGCGCTTCGGGCAGCGGATACGTGCCCTCCTGCTCGATCGGGTTC
>JBCCSW010000385.1:0-3732 GCA_039199465.1 Pseudomonadota bacterium | reverse complement strand
CGGCACAGGAATACACCTTCACGATCCACCATTTCCTCAGCCCGAAGGCCGCGACGCAGACCAGGTTGATCGAGCCTTGGGCGGCGCGGGTGAGCGAGGCCTCCGGCGGGCGGATCGCCTTCGAGATCTTCCCGTCCATGGCGCTGGGCGGCAAGCCACCCGATCTCTATCAGCAGGTGCGTGACGGCACCGCCGACATCGTTTGGACGCTGCCGGGCTATACGCCGGGCGTGTTCCCTCGGCTCGAGGTTTTCGAGCTGCCGACGGTGCATCGCGGCAGCGCGGAGGCGACGACCAAGGCCATCCAGGACGTGATGCCCGAGCTTGCCGAGGATCTGGAGGCGGTGAAGCCGCTGCTCGTGCATGTCCATGCCGGCAACGCGCTGCACCTGGTGCGGGGCGCGGTCGAGGGGCCGGAGGATGTCGAGGGCCTCAAGATCCGAAGCCCCTCGCGCACCGGGGTTTGGATGCTCGGCACCTGGGGGGCGGAGCCTGTCGGGATGCCGGTGCCGGCGCTGCCGCAGGCGCTGTCGAAGGGCACGGTCGATGGCGCGCTGATTCCGTTCGAGGTAGCGATCCCGCTGAAGATTGCGGAGCTGACCGAAGCATCGGTCGAGTTGGCGGAGGGGCAGCGCTTTGGCACCTCGACTTTCCTGTTCGCCATGAACCGCGAGCGCTATGAGGCGCTGCCGCCCGATCTTCAGGCGGTGATCGACGCACATTCCGGCGCGGCCATCGCGGGTGAGATCGGCGCGGCATGGGATGCGATCGAGCCTGTGGGCAAACAGATCGCGCGCGACGCGGGGCGAAGCGTGACCGCCCTGTCGCCCGAGGCGACGGCGGCCTTCGACGCGTTGCACCGGCCCCTGTCGGCGCGCTGGGTCGAGGAGGCCTCGGCCGTCGGTATCGACGCCAAGGCATTGCTCGAGAGCGCCAAGGCGGCCGTGGCCGAGCATAGCGAATAGGCGGCGCCGGGACGGGTCCGGGCCGTCCGGCAGCGGCATGGCCGGCCACGACTGCGCCGGGAGAGCATTTATGGCAGGGCGGATCATCCGAGGCTTGGCGCGCAGCGCAGCGCTCGCCGGCGGTGGGCTGCTTGGACTGGTCGTGATGCTGACTGTCGTCAATGCGGCCGGTTTCACGCTGAACTGGATCGCCCGGCCGTTCGGTGGCGCCGTGCCCGGCCTGCCGGGTTACGAGGATGCGGTGGGCCTGCTGAGCGGTGTCGCGGTGCTGGCGATGCTGCCCCACTGCCAGATCACGCGCGGCCATGTCGTGGTCGATGTCTTCACGACGCGCCTGTCCGCGGCGGCGACCGCGCGGCTCACGCGCGGTGCGGATGCGGTGATGGGCGTGCTTGCCCTGTTCCTGGCCGCGATGCTGGCGCGTGGCATGCTCGGGCTGCGCGCCGATGGCGTCGTCTCGCCCGTGCTTGGCTGGCCGGTCTGGCCGTTCCTGGTGCCGGGCATTGGCGCTGCCCTGCTCTGGGCCGCGGCGGCCTTTCTGACCGCGGCCGATCGCGAACAGGTCGACAGCCAGCCCGAAAGCGGGGGCTGAGCCTTGGACGACCGCCAGCTTGTCGGCCTCGGTGCGCTCGCGGCGCTATTGCTGCTGATTGCGCTACGCGTGCCGGTCGGCCTGGCGATGGTTGCGGTCGCCGTCGGCGGCTCCTGGGTGCTGAGCTTGGTGGCGCCGTTCCTCAGGTTCGAGCCCTATCTGATGCAGGTCTCGACCGGCTTCTGGTCGCTCGTGTCGACCTACGACCTCGCGGTCCTGCCGCTCGTCGTGCTGAGGGGGTTTCTCGCAGCCGAGGCGCGGCTGAGCGGCGATCTGTTCCGCGGCCTGAACGCCCTGATCGGCCGGCGTCCTGGCGGCGTGGCGATGGCGACGATCGGTGCCTGCGCGGGTTTCGGCGCGGTCGCCGGTTCATCGCTGGCAACGGCCAGCACCATGGCGCGGGTCGCACTGCCCGAGCTGCGGCGCCTCGACTACGACACGGGGCTTGCGACGGGCGTGCTGGCGGCGGGCGGGACGCTGGGCATCCTGATCCCGCCCTCCATCGTGCTGGTGATCTATGCGGTGGTGGTCGAGGCCTCGATCATCGGCATGTTCCAGGCGGCGGTCCTGCCGGGGCTGATGGCGGTCGCCTTCTTCATGGCCGTGATCGCGCTGAGGGTTTGGCAGAGGCCCGGCAGCGCGCCGCTTGCGCCGCCGCTAGACGCTGCCGAGCGGCGACAGGCCATCCGGCGTATGGTGCCGGTCGTTGCGATCTTCGGGGCGATCATCGCGGGGTTGGGGCTCGGCCTCTTCACGCCGACGCCCGCGGCCTCGATCGGCGTGTTCGCCATCGCGCTCTATGGCCTGCTCGGCCCCGGGCGGCCGCTCAGGGCGGCGGGGCTGGCGGCGGCGATCCTGTCGACCGCGCGGATCACGGGCATGCTGTTCCTGATCCTGTTCGCGGCAGACATGCTAAAGGGCTTCTTCGCGCGCACCGGCCTGCCTGCGGCCCTGAGTGCCGCCGCGGCGGAGAGCGGGCAGGATCCCATGGTGATCCTGCTGCTGTTGCTGGGCACGCTCGTCGTCCTGGGCTGTTTTCTTGAAAGCCTGTCGATGATCCTGGTCGTCGTGCCGTTCTTCTGGCCGGTGCTGCTGGAGCTGAACGGTGGGGCCTTCGCCACGGCCGAGACGGCGGCCTTCGGGATGACCAGCGACGACCTGAAGATCTGGTTCGGCATCCTGGCGCTGGTGGTGGTGGAGCTGGGGCTGATCACGCCGCCCGTGGGGTTGAACGTTTTCGTCATCAAGGGCTTCGCGCCCGACGTGCCGATGTCGACGATCTTTGCCGGCGTGCTGCCCTTCCTGGCGGCCGAGATCTGCCGCATCGCGCTGCTGATCGCGGTGCCGGCGCTGACGCTGATGCTGCCCAGTCTGATCAGCGGATGATCGGCGATGCGATGCCGGTCGAGCCGCGCCTCGTCCCGTTCCTCGGAAAAATCCAGCAAACAGAACGCGTCAGGGGCATTGCCAGGGAGATGCAACCTGCTACCGTCTGACGCACCGGCAGATGATGCCAGGCAGGGGATTACGGAACTCACTGAGAGACCCCGCTCCGCTCGACGCGAGCGGACCCAACCAACGCACCCGGCACCAACCGGGCGCAGGCGTCACTAAGGGAGGAAACGCCGATGACCATGATGAAGTCGCTCGCCGCCGCCACGACGGCCGCTGCCCTGCTCGCCAGCCCGGCGGCCGCGGCGGACCTGACGCTGAAGTTCGGTCATGTCGGCGCGCCCGGCTCGCTGTTCGAAGCCTCGGTCGACGCCTTCGCGGCCTGCGCGAACGAGAGCCTGGCGGGCAAGGCCGAGGTGCAGACCTTCGGATCCTCGCAGCTCGGCAAAGACCGAGAGTTGCTGCAGAAGCTGAAGCTGAACCAGGTGACCTTCGCGCTGCCGTCCTCGGTCATGTCTTCGGTCGACGACACCTTCGGCGTGTTCGAGATGCCCTACATCATCAAGGACCGCGAGCACATGAAGCGCGTCCAGGAAGCGCTGGGCGACACGTTCCAGGCGGCGGCGCAGGAGAACGGCTACCTTAAGCTGTGGACTCTTTCAGCAAAGGTTGCTACGGACTACCGACCTCCCGACCACGGACTATCTTCTCAAATCAAAGGGTACTACGGACTACTAGACGGTCGACCCTCCTACGCTTCTTTCATCAATTGCTCTACCAACT
>JBCCSW010000384.1:0-3745 GCA_039199465.1 Pseudomonadota bacterium | reverse complement strand
GGAATTCGGTGCCGAGCGCGCGCAGGATGGGCCCCTAGGCTCCCGTATCGGCATAGACCGTCGCGATATGGGTATGCGGCGCGCCCGCCAGTGCGTTCGGGCTCATCACCATGATGAAGTTGATGCCGAGACCCTGCCACTCGACCACGCGCAGATTGGCCACGGTCGCGGTGATCGGCCGGCCGAGGATCGAGACGGTGATCTCGTCGCCCGGCTCCAGACCGAGTTGCCGGCCCTCCTCGTCGATGAAGCTGACCAGCGGCGGGCCGTCATAGTCGGCCGGCCACCACTCGCCCGCGGTCAGGACGGCACCCGCCGGCGGTTCGGTGCTGTAGGTGACGCCGCGATCGCCCCGCAGCACCCAGTCGGCACCCGGATCGATCTCGGCCTCGCCCGCCGGCACGCCCTCGAGCGCGGTGATGACGCCGCGCAGCATGGGCGCCGTCTCGATGCGCTCGACGCCGTCCATGCCCGCCAGGCGCTCGCGCACCGGACCCAACTGATGCGGCTGGATGTCGACCAGGAAGAAGGCGGGGGCACCCTCGGGCAGCTGATTGGTGATCAGCCGCTGCATGGTGTGGTCGACCTGCCCGATCGCTGCGAGGACGCCGAGGCCGAGGCCGAGCGCCATCGTGACATCGACCGCCCCGCCGCCCGGCGCGCCGATCGCGCCGAGCGCCAGACGCACCACCGGACTTCGCCGACCGATCGGGCCACGTGCCAACCGCGCCGCGCCGCGGGCCGCCAGCCAGCCGATGGCGCGCAGGGCGATCAACGCCGCGCCGATACCGCCCATCACCGACAATGCCAGTCGGGGCGACCCGCTGAAGGCCGCGACAATGCCGCCGAAGACGATGGTCAGGCCGAACAGAAACCCCGTCATGCCGGGCCGGGGCAGCCTGAAGCCACCGCCCTGCCCGCCTGCCGACATCCTGAACAACTCGGCCGGGCGTACCTCGCGCAGCCAGCTGAGCGGCCAGAGCGCGAACAGGGCCGCCGTCAGCATGCCGTAGAGACCGGCGATCAGCAGCGGCACGGGATAGACTGCGAACCGCGCCGGCACTGGCAGCTGATCGGCGATCCAGGGGCCAGCAAGCGCGACGCCGCCACCGCCCAGCGCCAGGCCAATGGCGATGCCGAGCAGGGCGATCACGCCCACCTGCATCATATAGGCTGCAAACACGGTCTCGGCCGGCGCGCCCAGTGTCCTGAGCGCCGCGATCACCGGCACCTTCCGCGTGAGATAGCCGCGCACCGCAGCGCCCACGCCGACGCCGCCAATCACCAGCGCCGCCAGGCCGACCAGCACCAGAAAGGCGCCGATGCGCTGCACGAAGCGCTCGATGCCCGGTGCCGCGTTGTCACGGTCGCGCCACCGGCCACCGGCCTCGGGAAAGCGCTCGGCAAACTCGGCCTCGATGGCGTCGAGACTGGCCTCGGGACCGAGGCGCATGCGGTAGAGGGTCTCGTAAAGCGTGCCTTCGCCCAGCAGACCGGCTTCGGCCAGGCCCTCGCTTGCGACGATCGCCCGCGGCCCCAGCGCCATACCGCCGGCCGCGGCGTCGGGCTCGACCGACAGCACGCCAGTCAGCGTGAAGGTGCCGGTGCCAAGGCTAACGGCATCGCCGATCTCGGCACCCAGTCGCTCGACCAGGGCACGCTCGGCCACCAGGCCCCAGCGCCCGTCGCCACCGGCATCCTCGGCGATGGCTTCCTGCAGCGGCCGACCGCTCTCCAACTCGGCCGCGCCATAGAGCGGGTAGGCGCTGTCGACACCCTTGACCTGGGACAGCGCACGATCGGGCGGCCCGTCCCCGGCAATCGTGCCGATCATCGAGCGGAGATCGGCGACCTCGGACACGGTCCCCTGCGCCGCCATCCAGGCGCGTTCATCCGCGCTCGCCCGTCGATAGGTCAGCGTGATCGAGGCATCGCCGCCCAGGATCGTGCGCCCCTCGGCCGCCAGACCCGCCTGGATGGCCGCGGTGATCGAGCCGACCGCCGCGATGCCCGCGACGCCGAGCGCGAGGCAGACGAGGAAGATGCGGAAGCCGGCAAGACCGCCGCGCAGCTCGCGCCGGGCGACGCGCCAGGCGAAACCGAGGCCGGGCGACGCAGCGCCGGTCACGCCGCCGCTCCGGCCGGCTGCGTCTGCCGCCGGTCGTCGACGATGCGGCCCGAGGCCATGCTGACAACGCGCGAGCACCGCTCGGCGAGCGGCTGCTCATGGGTCACCATGACGAGCGTCGCGCCTTTCTCGCTCGTCAGACCGAATAGCAACTCGATCACCGCCTGGCCCGTCTTGCCGTCCAGATTGCCCGTCGGCTCGTCGGCCAACAGCAATCGCGGCCCCGGCGACAGCGCCCGTGCCAAGGCCACGCGCTGCTGCTCGCCACCCGACATCTGCGCCGGATAGTGCCCCTCGCGATGCCCAAGACCGACTTCGCCGAGCAGCCGCGATGCGGCGTCGAAGGCATCGTCACGCCCTGCCAGCTCAAGCGGCGTGGCGACATTCTCGATCGCCGTCATGGTCGGGATCAGGTGGAAGGACTGAAAGACGACGCCCATCCCTTCGCGACGGAGCCGCGCCAACCCATCCTCGTCCATCGCGGTGACGTCGTGGCCCAGCACCTCGACCGTGCCGGCGGTCGCCCGCTCCAACCCGCCGAGCACCATCAACAGCGACGACTTGCCCGAGCCCGATGGCCCGATGATGCCGACGCTCTCCCCGGTCTCGACGATGAAATCGATATCCCGCAGAATCTCGACATCGCCGGCCTGGCTTGGCAGGCTCAATCCAACGCCGCTGAGGGAAATCAGAGTGTCGGCCATGCGTCCCATCCATTCGCCTCTCCGGCGTCTTGCCGGGTTCTGGCGGGGCAATCGCCCGCGCTTCCTGACACGGCTAGGTGGGCCGGTTCTGCCGCACCGCAATGGCCGGCCGACGATTTCGGTACTGTTCGGTTCCGCCTTGTTCGCGCTGATAACCACGCTGCCGGGCGGGGCTGCGGCCAACGGACCGGTGATCGTGGCGATCGGCGACAGTCTGACGGCAGGCTATGGGCTCGAGCAGGGTACGGGCTTCGTGCCGCAGCTGGACGCCTGGTTGGCCGACAACGGGGTTCGAGGGCGCCGAGGTCATCAATATGGGCGTCTCGGGCGACACGACGGCGGGCGGCCGCGCGCGGCTGGACTGGGCGCTGGCAGACGGGGCCGACGCGGTGATGATCGCGCTGGGCGGCAACGACCTGCTGCGCGGCATTCCCCCGGCCGAGAGCCGCGCCAATCTGCAGGCCATGCTGGAGGGTCTGGCCGACCGCGGCCTGCCGGCGCTGCTGGTCGGCATGGAAGCACCCAACAACTATGGCCCCGACTTCAAGCGCGACTTCGATGCCATGTATCCAGACCTGGCCGAGGATTACGGCACGCTGCTCCACCCGTCGTTCTTCGCGGGGATCGAGGCGGATCGCGGCCTGTTTCAATCCGACGGCATCCATCCGAATGCCGACGGCGTCGCGCGCATGGTCGAGGCGATCGGACCGAAGATCATCGAATTGATCGAGCGGGCGGACGACGGCGCATGATCAGGGCCTTCGTCGCGTTGTCGCTGCCGGGCCGCGCGGTCTGGCAGCTGGAGGGGGCGCAGGCCGGCCTGCCCGTCGGGCGCGCCGTGCCGGCCGAGAACTTTCACATCACCCTCGCCTTCATCGGCGAGGTGCGGAACACGGGCAACCCCTTCTCGCTG
>JBCCSW010000383.1:0-3758 GCA_039199465.1 Pseudomonadota bacterium | reverse complement strand
GCCGAGCTGGAGAGCGTGGCCGGCGCGCTCGGCCGGTCGATGGCGCAGTTCTGCTCGGTGAACTTCTCGAAGACCGGATTGCCCGAGCCCGCCACCGCGGCCAGCCGTCCCTCGCCCTCGCTGCCGTCGCGCGAGGGCTTGTACTTGCCCGACAGGAGCCCCGAGGCGAGCGGCGACCAGACCATCAGCCCGGCGCCGGTCTCGCGGCCGAGATCGACGAACTCGTCCTCGATCCCGCGTTCGGTCAGGTTGTATTCGAGCTGCAGCGCCGAGACCGGCTCCCAACCGCGCCACTCGGCCAACGTCTGGGCGCGCGCGGCATACCAGGCCGGCACGTCGGACAAGCCCACATGGCGCACCTTACCGGCGCGCACCAGGTCGTCCATCGTGCGCATCACCTCCTCGGCCGGGGTGAAGCGGTCCCAGGTGTGCAGCAGATAGAGGTCGATATAGTCGGTGCCGAGACGCTTCAGCGAGCCGTCGACTGCGCGCAGGATGTTCTTGCGCCCATTGCCGCCGGCGTTCGGATTGCCCGGCTCGGCGTTGTAGCTGAACTTGGTGGCGATCACCGCGCTGTCGCGCTGGCCGCTGTCGCGGATGAAGGCGCCCAGCATCTCCTCCGACCGCCCGCCGGTGTAGAGATCCGCGGTGTCGAAGAAGTTCCCGCCGGCCTCGACATAGAGGTCGAAGAGCCGTCGGGCGACGGGCTCGGCCGCACCCCAGCCCCAGTCATCGCCGAAGGTCATGGTGCCGAGAGCGAGGCGCGAGACCTTGAGGCCGGTGCGGCCGAGGGTGAAATACTGCATTTCTGGCTCCAGGGGTTGGGAAGTGTGGATCGAGACCCGCGCTGTCCGGTCCGACGGCCAGGCGATGCGGTTGGAACGGCGGGCGCCGGGCGAGGTTCCATGCGCGTTGCGGTCGTGATGAAGGGCCCGACGCGTGCGGCGCCGGGCCCTTCCAGGGCGTCCGGGTGAGGATCAGACGCCGAACCCGGGGATGGCCTCGTCTTCTGGGCCGAGGCGCAGGACCGCGTCGTCGGACCCCTCGGCCTTCTGGACCTCGGCCTTTCGGCCCGCGCCGCGGCCCCGCAGCCGGTCCTCGACCCCCCGGACAATCACGTAGAAGACTGGGGTGAAGAGCAGGCCGAAGGCGGTGACGCCCAGCATGCCCGAGAAGACCGAAACACCCAGCGACTGGCGCATCTCGGCGCCCGCGCCGGTGGCCAGCATCAGGGGCACCACGCCCAGGATGAAGGCCAGCGAGGTCATCACGATTGGGCGCAGACGGGTGCGCGCGGCGCTGACGGCGGCGGTCCAGCGGTCCATGCCCTCGTCCTCCGCCTGGCGGGCGAACTCGACGATCAGGATCGCGTTCTTGGACGCCAGCGCCACCAGCACCACGAAGCCGATCTGCACCAGGATGTTGTTGTCGAGACCTGCCAGCGCGACGCCGGTGATCGCGGACAACAGCACCATGGGTACGATCAGGATCACGGCCGCGGGCAGTGCCCAGCTCTCGTACTGCGCCGCCAGCACCAGGAAGACGAAGAGCACCGCGAAACCGAACACCAGAGCCGCCGTGTCGTCGGTGTTCTTCTCCTGGAAGCTGAGCTCGGTCCACGCGTAGCTGATCCCGGCCGGCAGCACCCGCTCGGCGATGGCCTCCATCGCGGCCAGCGCCTCGCCCGAGGACACGCCCGGCAGCGCCTGACCCTGCACGGCGGCTGCCGGATACAGGTTGTAGCGCGGCTGGCGCAGCGGGCCGGTCGTGTCCTCGAAGGTCGCGACCGCGCCCAGCGGCACCATGGCGCCGTCATCGGACCGGGTCCGCAGGCGGGCCACGTCCTCGGCCGTCTCGCGGAACGGCGCGTCGGCCTGGGCGATGACCCGGTAGGTGCGGCCGAACAGGTTGAAGTCGTTCACATAGGCCGAGCCGAGATAGACCTCCAACGCCTCGGTCACGTTGGCGACCGGCACGTTCAGCATCTCGGCCCGCTCACGGTCGATCTCGGCCCAGACGCGGGGCGTCCCGGTCGAGTAGAGCGAGAACACCGCCATCAGGTCGGGATCGGCATTGGCCTCGGCCGCCAGGGCCTGCGCCGCCTGCTCCAGCGCCACGGGGCCGACATTGCCGGTGTCCTGCAGCATCATCTTGAAGCCGCCGCCGGTGCCGATACCGCGCACGGGCGGGGGGGCGATGACGAAGATCGCGGCGTCGTTGATCGCGGCCATGCGCCCGCGCGCCTCGGCCAGCACCTGCTCGGCGACGACGCCCTCGGCCTCACGCTCCTCGAACGCGGTCGTCGTGAAGAAGATCACGCCCGTGTTGCTCTCGGTCGTGAAGGTGGCGCCGTTGAAGCCGGCGAAGACCGCCGCGTGCTCCACCCCGTGGATATCCAACAGTTCGCTGGTGGCCCGCCGGATCACCGCGTCTGTGCGGTCGAGCGAGGCACCCGGGGGCAGCTGGACGACGGTGATGTAGTAGCCCTGGTCCTGCTCGGGGATGAAGCCCGAGGGGACTTTCTGGAACTGCGCGTCGGTGGCCAGCATCAGCCCGCCGAACAGGGCCAGCATGATCATCGGCGCGCGCACCAGCCGGGTCGTCGACCAGGCATAGCCGTCGGACGCCCGCTCGAAGCCCCGGTCGAACTTGGCAAGCGCCCACATCACCGGCCGCATCAAGAGGCCATGCTTCTTCTCGCCATGCGGGCGCAACAGCAGTGCCGCGAGCGAGGGCGACAGCGTCAGCGAGACCAGCAGCGAGATCGCCGTTGCGGCCGTGATGGTCACCGCGAACTGGCGGTAGAACTGGCCCGAGATGCCGGCCACCGCCGCGGTCGGGATGAACACCGCCGCCAGCACCAGCGAGGTGGCGATCAGGGCGCCGGAGACCTCGCGCATGGTACGCCGGGCGGCGTCGCGCGGTGTCAGGCCGTTGCGGATGTGCTTCTCGATCCCCTCGACCACGATGATCGCATCGTCGACCACGATGCCGACCGCCAGCACGAGGCCGAACAGCGACAGGTTGTTGATCGAGTAGCCGAGCGCCGCCATCACCGCGAAGGTGCCGACCAGGCTGACGGGGATCGCCAGGATCGGCGTCACCGCCGCGCGCCAGGTGCCGAGGAACAGCAGCACCACGGCGACGACCAGGATTACCGCCTCGATCATCGTGGCGATCACGGCGTCGATCGATGCCTGGATGAACTCGGTCGGGTTGTAGATGATGTCGTAGGCAAGGCCCTCGGGGAACTCGGCCGAGAGCGTCTGCATCAAGTCCTGCACCTCCTCGGCCGTGCCGAGCGCATTGGTGCCGGGACGCTGGTTGATGACGATCGCCACGGCGCCGTTCTCGTCCAGATAGGCGCGGGTGGTGTACTCGGCCGCGCCCAGCTCGACACGGGCGATGTCGGCCAGGCGCACGATGCGCCCGTCCTCGCCCCGCTTGACGATGACGCGCTCGAACTCGGCCGGGTCGGCCAGCCGGCCGGTGGTCTCGACCGACAGCTCGAAGCTCGCCGCCTCGGGCGTTGGCTGCTGATTGAGACGGCCGGAGGCGACTTGCGCGTTCTGCGCCCGCAGTGCCGCAAGCACCTCGCCCGGCGTCATGTCGAGGGCCGCGATCCGCTCGGGGTCGAGCCAGATGCGCATCGAGTAGTCGCGCGCGCCGAAGATCGTGATCTGACCCACGCCCTCCAGCCGGGTGAGTTGGTCGCGCACCCGCTGTGCTGCATTGGTGATGTAGAGATCGTCGCGCGT
>JBCCSW010000382.1:0-3770 GCA_039199465.1 Pseudomonadota bacterium | reverse complement strand
GTCGGCGGCGCCGGCGGCATCGATCGCAACCTGGTCGCCATCAAGGCCTCGCGTGATGAGACGGTGACCGTCTCGCGCCCCGGCCAGGGCGCCGGCGGCCCGGTCGCCGTCAACGTCACGATCATGGCCAACGACCCGCGGGCCTTCGCTGCCTCGCGCGGCCAGATCTCCCGTCAACTGGCGGCCGCTGTGGGGGAGGGCATGCGTCTCGCCTAGGCGCGATGCCTGCCTGCCCCCTGCCCCTCTCCGCCGACCCCAGCCCCGCGAGGTGACCGATGGCCTTCCTCGATCGATCTTTCCCGTCCAACCCGGCGCCCGGCGTGACGGCCAGCCTCGAGCGGCGAGTTGAAATCGTCCCGCTCGGCAACGGCCGGGAGGAGCGCAACCTGCGCTGGGACCGCACGCGCCGGACCTTCGATGCCGGCCTCGCGATCCGCTCGGCCGATGAGCTGGCCGAGGTGATCGAGCTTTTCGAGATGGCGGACGGGCCGCACCGGGCCTTCCGCTTTCGCGATTGGTCGGACTGGCGGTCGGGCCTGCCGACCGCGGCGATCACGCCGACCGATCAGCCGATCGGCACCGGCGACGGCACCACGGTCGCGTTCCAACTGGCCAAGACCTACGGCAGCGGCGCCAGCGCCACGGTGCGCCCGATCACCAAGCCGTTTACCGGCTCGGTCCGCGTCGCTGTGGCGGGGGTCGAGATCGCGGCCTTTACCCTCAACGCGCTGACCGGGGTGGTCACGCTCGCCGAGGCGCCGGCGAACGGTGCGGCCGTGACCGCGGGCTTTGCCTTCGACGTGCCGACACGCTTCGCGGCCGAGCCGCTGGGCCTCGAGATGGCGCATTGCGACAGCGCCGGTTTCGAGGCCGCCCGCGCGGTAGGTCGGCTGCCGACCATCACCCTGGTCGAGGTGATCGACGAATGAGCGAGGCGGCATTCCTGGCCCATCTCGCGACCGGCGAGACGACGGTGGCGCGCTGCTGGCGCCTCGAGCGCGGCGACGGCCTGGTCCTCGGCTTCACCGATCACGACCGCGGCCTGGCCTTCGACGGCGTCGACTATGAGGCGCGCGCGGCGTTGAACGCGTCGGAGGCGGCCGCCGGCGTCGGCCTCGGCGCCGATGATCAGGACGCGGCCGGGGCCTTCTCCTCGGCCGCGATAACCGAGGCCGACCTGGCCGCGGGGCTGTGGGACGGCGCGCGGGTGACGGTGTTCGACGTCAACTGGCGGGACGTGTCGGCCCGGCGGACGGTCGCGGTCTATGGGCTCGGCGAGGTGGAACGGGGCGAGATCGCGTTTCGCGCCTCGCTCCGCTCGCGCGCCGCCGCGCTTGAGACGCGGACGGGGCGCTATCTGCTGGCGACCTGCGATGCCAAGCTGGGCGACGCCCGATGCGGCGTCAGCCTGCCCGCGAACACGACGGCGGCGAGTGTGGTCGCCGTGCTGTCGCCGGTGCGCATCGTGGTCTCGGGCCTCGAGGCCTATGCCGCCGAGTGGTTCGACCGCGGCCGTGTTCGCTACGTGACCGCCGGCCTGGCGCGCCAGGGCGAGATCCGATCGGGCGGCCCGGTCGCCGGTGGCTATGCGCTGACGCTGTGGGAGGCGCCGCCGGTCGCCATCGTGGCCGGCGATGCGCTCGAGGTGGTGGCCGGCTGCGACCGCACCGCCGACACCTGCCGCACGAAATTCGCCAACGGCGATCGCTTCCGCGGCTTTCCGCACCTGCCGGGCGAGGGCTTCCCCCTCGACTACGCCCGCAGCAACGACCCGTCGCAGGACGGCGGGTCCCGCTTCGCCGCGGGCTGACGCCTGAAGGAGGCACCCATGCCGATGACGATCTGGATCACGGTGGTCGCGATCGCGGCCGCCTGGCCCGCGCTGTGGGTCGAGGCGATGACCGCGGGGCGGCAATGAGCGCGCCCGGCCTCGGCGTCATTCACGACAGCCGCGCCCTTGCCGAGGCGCGGGCCTGGATCGGGACGCCCTATGTCCGCCAAGGCGCGCTCTGCGGCGTCGGCGCCGACTGCATCGGCCTAGTCCGCGGCGTCTATGGCGCGCTGATGGGCGTGCGCCCGCCCTCGGTGCCGGGCTGGCGCGGCGATTGGGCGGCCGACAAGACGGCGCCGCTACGCCAGGCAGCGCGGCGCTTTCTCAACCCCTGCCCGCTCGAGGAGGCCGGGCCGGGTTGCGTGGTGCTGATCATCAACGCCCGCGGCCTCGAGGGGCACGCCGGCATCCTCGGCGAGGGCGGGACGCTGATCCACGCCGTCGAGGGGCGCGGCGTGGTCGAGGTGCCGCTCGGCGCCACGGGTCGGCGCACCCGATTCGCGGCCGCCTTTCCCGGCGCGCCGCTGCCCGGCAACCGCTCGGCCGAGGGCTTCACGAACAGCGTGCGCGCGATCTGCGCGCGGCACTGTGCCGGCGACGGCATCGGCGACCTGCCCTGTTTCGAGCTGCCCCGCCTGGTCGCGCCGGTCGGCGAGGTGATCACGCCTTGCGACGACTGCCTGGCCGAGGCCGGTTTAAGCGGAGAGATCTGATGCAGCTATTCTACCGCCATTGGTCGGACATGCCCGGCGAGATCTGGGATTGGCCGAGCTTTCGCCCCTGGGAGATCGCCTGCAACGGCACCGGCGCGATCCTTGTGGTGCCGCCGGCGCTGTTTGCCCTGCAGCGGTTGCGGGCCGATCTGGCCGCGCCGGTGGCCCTCAACAGCGCGTATCGTTCGCCCTCGCACAACCGCGCCGTGGGCGGGGCGACCTGGTCGAAACACCTGATGGGCATCGCCTTCGACGTGAAGGACAGCACGGCCTACAGCCGCGAGGACCTGATCGCGGCCGCGCGCCGTGCCGGCTTCACCGGCTTCGGCAACTATCCGACGTTTCTGCACATCGATCTCGGCCGGCCGCGGGTGTTCCAATGAAACAAATCGAACTGAGTGCGAGTGACGGCCTCGGCTCTAGAACACTTCTCAGAGTGAGGAGACTGGCCCGACTAGGAGGCCGGGCCAGTCAGGGCTGATCTACTTAGAGTCGATCAGCAGTCACGCGGCTTCCGCCGAGTGTGGGGCTTGACCTTCACGGTCTTCGGGCCCTTCGGTGGGGTGGGGCAGCCGCAGCTGCCCTTCTTGGTTGCCATTTGGATAGCTCCCTTTTGGCAACTGGGCGGGTTCAGCCGCCCACTGAGGAGAGCATTGCGCACTCCAGCCCCGTGAGCGAATGCGAATCGTTCACGGGGCATCCCAAGGTAACCATCGAGGCACTGGCAGGAGAACGTCACCTCTTAGAAAAGGTGCATTCAGACCCCAATATCCTGCGCTTTGACCACTGGTCACCCCAAGATGAGCAGTTGTTCGCTGTCTTTTGTGTCGCTGCTCGGCCCTACGATCCCCCTCTCCGCCCTCTCGCCTCGAGGTGACCCATGGCAACGCTTCTCCTCGCCGCGGCCGGCAGCGCAGTCGGCGGCGCCCTCGGCGGCACGATCCTCGGTGTCGGCGCGGCCACGATCGGCCAGGCCGCCGGCGCCATCATCGGCGGCGTCGTGGATCGCCACATCTTCGGCGGCTCGGGCGCCAACCAGACCTTCACCCGCGAGGGGCCGCGGCTTGCCAGCCTCGAGCCGATGATCGCGGCCGAGGGTGCCGGCCTGCCCTGGATTGCGGGTCGGGCGCGCGTCTCGGGCCGGGTGATCTGGGCCACCCGTATCGAGGAGGTGATCGAGACCGAGACCACGACGCAGGGCGGCGGCGGCGGCAAGGGCGGCGGCG
>JBCCSW010000381.1:0-3774 GCA_039199465.1 Pseudomonadota bacterium | reverse complement strand
TCGACGCATGCATGCGGAGCAGATGGTGATGCACATTTCCACTTGGCTGATGTCGGTGGTCTTCGGTAGCGCGATGGCCATCCTGCCGGGGCTCGACGGGACCGGTTCGGCGTTGGCGCAGGACAGCGGGGCCGAAAGGGCCGAGGTGTCCACGGAGCCATTCAACCTCGCGACGCTCAGTTGCTGGGAAGTCATGACGCTGCCGGAGGACGAGTCCGCGTTCGTGATGGCGATGTTGATCGGCTATGCGAAAGGTCAGCAGTCGGCGCCTACGGCGACGCCGCTGGAGATCGTTGAGACGGTCGAAGGTCTGGACGCTGCTTGCGCCGACAACCCGGATCAGCCGGCGCTCGACGTTCTGAAGTGACCCAGGTCCGCGTGCCAGCGGAGATACGATGAGCGCCGGATCTCTGCCAGTCGACGGCTTTCTGGCCTACACTATCGGAATCGTCGTCTACTTCGTTGGCATGGCGCTGACGGACCGGATTGGCGTTCTGCGCCGCTACAACATACCGGAGCCGGTGACGGGCGGGATCGTCGCGGCGCTGCTGGCACTGGCACTGTTCTTGGCGACGGGCCTTTCGCTTGATTACGACCTCGAGACGCGCGATCGGCTGTTGGTCTACTTCTTCACAGCCATCGGGCTCAACGCGCGGGTGAGCGACCTCGTGCGCGGCGGCCGGCCGCTCGCGATCCTCCTCGGGCTCACGCTCGCCTATATCGTGATCCAGGATGTGATCGGCGTGGCAGCGGCATTCGCCATCGGACAGCCAACGGCTGTGGGCATCCTTGCGGGCTCGGCCTCGCTGATCGGCGGGCACGGGACCTCCATCGCATGGGCGCCGGAGATCGCGGCCAATCACGGGGTGCCGAATGCGCTGGAGATCGGTGTGGCGTCGGCGACCCTCGGGCTCGTGGTGGCGAGCCTCCTCGGCGGGCCGATCGCCAAGTTGCTGCTGGCGCGCCACGATGTCGGTCCGTCCACAGACGAAGCGCCCATCGTCGGCATCCCGCACGAGGATGAGGACACCGAACAGATCAATCACATCTCGATCATGCGCGTGCTGCTAGTGCTGCACATTGCGATCATCCTTGGCTTCGTCCTCAACAAGGCTATCGCAGAGAGTGGGCTCAGACTGCCGCTCTTTGTCTCCTGCCTGATGGTCGCGATCCTGATGTCGAACACCGTGCCGCGGGTGTTCCCGCGGCTGCGCTGGCCCGCGCGGACCAAGGCGCTGGCGCTCGTGTCGGACTTCTCGCTTGGCCTCTTCATCGCGATGTCGCTGATGGGGATGCAGCTCTGGGCGGTGGCGGACCTTGCCGGCCCGCTCCTGATCCTGCTCGCGGCACAGGTCGTGGCGGTCGTCGCCTTCATCCTCTTCGTGCTGTTCCCGCTGATGGGGCGCGACTACTTGGCCATTGTCCTGAGCGCCGGCTTTGCGGGCTTCGCGCTCGGCGCGACCCCCACGGCCGTCGCCAACATGACGGCGGTGACCAAAACGCATGGGCCCGCGCCCACGGCCTTCATCATCCTGCCGCTCGTCGGCGCCTTCTTCGTCGACATCACGAACGCCGTGGTGATCCAGCTATTCCTCAGCCTCTGAGAGCATGCCGATGGACTGCCGACCAATCCTCGCTGCGATGCTCCTGACCGCCCTCGCGGCCTGCGCCGACGCCCCCGGCGATGCCGCCACGCCCACATCTTGCCCAGTGCTGGCCTCGGACGATTGGCAGGCCGAGCTGCTTCTGGAGGGGAACGATCCGGCGGCCCTTCGCCTAGTGGTCACCGGCACAGTCACGCTCCCAACGCCCGGCCACGCGATCGATTGGACCATGGGTCCGCTGGACCGGCGACAGCCGCCGGCGCTGCGCCTCGCGCTGACAGCAACGCCACATGATGGGCTAGTTGCCCAGGTTCTCACGAACGAGACCGTGCGCTTCGAGGGCGCGAGCCCGGTGCCCGCCTATCGCGCGGTCATCGTGACCTGCGGCGAGAGCGTGCTCGCCGAGATCCCGGACGTCGCGCTCGGCCAGTAAGACGCAGCGTCCCTACCGACGACAGACGAGCCCAACGGAGAGACCTGGCCATGACCATTCTAGCCAAAAGCATCGCAGCCCTCGCATTGATCGCGACGGGCAGCGTCGCCGACGCGGCGGAGCACCGCATCGACGCGTTCGCGCCGCTAGTTGTGGTCGGCGAGCACAAGGTGGTGGACGAGAATGGCATCGCCAAGATCGCGGGCACGTTGCAGGGGCCGCTCTATGTCGAGGCCGACGGTCGGCAGACCGAAGACGGCATCCGTCTCTTGCAACTTCGTGCTGACCGTCAACAGCGACACGCTCGATGAGACCGGCAGCGGCACCTGCCGGATCACCTATCCGGACGGTGCCGAGATCTGGGCCGATACTAACTGCACGGGATCGGTGGGTTCAGGCTGTACCGGTGAGTTTCGCGTGACGGATGGGACGGGGCGTTTCGCTGGAGCGAGCGGCCTCGGCGACGTGCGCTTCGCGACGCGCCAACGCGTCTACCGCATCCTCGACGACGGCCGGCTCGACGAGATCATCTTCGGTGTCGCCTACTGGGACGACTACATCGTGCGGCCTCCGGACTGAGGCGGCCCATCCTCCATCGGTATGCGCATGAGCAGCGTGTAGAGCACGGGCACGAAGCCGAGGGTGAAGACCGTCCCGACGATCAGGCCGAAGGCGATGACGCTCGCCATGCCGTAGAAGAGCGCGCCGCCGAAGAGGATCAGCGGGACGAGCCCTAGCACGGTGGTCAGTGTCGTCATCAGGATCGGGCGGAGGCGCGCCAGGCAGGCGGTGATGACGGCCTCGCGTGGGGCGACACCGGCAGCGCGCTCCACCTCAATCCGGTCAATCAGCACGATGCCGTTGTTGATCAGGATGCCCGCGAGGCTGAAGAAGCCGAGCAGCACCATGAAGCCGTAGGGTGCCCCCATGATGACCAGGCCCAGTGTGCCGCCGATCATCACCAGCGGGATGGTCGCCACGATGATCCCGCCGCGGCGGAACGAGTTGAACTGCCCGACCAGCAGCACGACGATGCCGCCGAGCGCGATCGGCAGCAGGCCGAAGAGGTTCTCGTTCGCCTCCGCCTGGTCCTTCACCTCGCCGCCGAGCTGCCAGCGGTGTCCGGCGGGCATGTCTAGCGCCTCGAGCATCGGCATTAGGGCTGCGACGAGCTGTGGCGCGGGCAGCTCGGGATGGCGTGCCTCCACCGTGACGGTGCGCTGCTGATCGAGCCGCTTGATGCGGCTGAACTCCCATGCGGGCACAACGCGGGCGACCTGGTCGAGGCTGACGAAGCTGCCTGTGCCCGGCGCATAGACCTGCGCCTTAGCGAGCGCGGCAATGGAGAAACGAATGCTGTCTTCTCCGCGCAGCACCACCGGGATCACCCGGTCGCCCTCGCGGTAATCCGTGATCTGGAAGCCCGAGAAGGTGGTCTCGAGCGACCGGGCGACATCCGTCGAGGTGACGCCGGCGCGCCGCGCGCGCGTCTGGTCGACCTCGACGCCGAGGGTCAGGAGCCGGTTCTCCCAGTCTTGCTCGATGCCGACAGTGCCGGGGATCGCGTGCAGTGCGTCGACGATGGCGTTCGCCCGCTGGGTCAGCACCTCGGCGCGGGGGCCGATGAGCTCGATCTCCACGATGTGGGCGTGGTGCGAGACCGGGTGAATGCCTTCATCGACAGCACCCTGCCGGCCGCACGGGGTGACGCCAAGCGCATGTGGTTCGGCTCGACCG
>JBCCSW010000380.1:0-3774 GCA_039199465.1 Pseudomonadota bacterium | reverse complement strand
GGCGGTCAGCGCCGCGATCTCGTCCGCATGGCGCTGCTCGGCCGGTCGTCGCAGCATCTCAGTCATCTCGATCCCCTCAACTATCCGCGGGCTCCAGCCCAGCATTGAAACGGAGCAGCGCAAGGCCCGGATCCATCCGCGCGAGGCCCGCTTCGGCAAAACGGTCCAGCAGTCGTGCGGCGCCTGCGGCATCGGCGATCAGGCCGAGATCGAACAGCGCCTGGTTGAGCCCCGGCCAGCGCCGGTCCTTCTCTTCGCTCGCGCGGATCTGCCTCACGACCGCCTCCACGCTCGCCAGCTTCTCGCAGGCCGTCGCCTCCAACGTGCCGAGGCGATGCGCGAGGGCCGCGACCAGCGGCGCGGTCTCGGCCACCTGCGCCAATGCCGGCATGAGCGCCTCTCGCGGCGACGGCGCGAGGCGTGCAATCAACTCGTCTAGGTGCTCCGAGCTTTCGTGCACGGCGTGGGTGGCGAAAATCGCGATGTCCTCATCGCTGCCGGTCCGCAGCAACATCTGCACCAATCCGGCTGTCGCCCGCACCTCCTTGAAGCGCCAGCCCTTCAGCATCGGCTCGCGGCCGATGCCGAGCGCCCCGGCGAGGCCGTCGAGCGACACCAGGCCATACAGATCATCGCGGCGGCGCCGCTGCGCCTCAGTCTTCAGCGTTGCGGGGCCGACGCTGGTTTGCCCGAGGCCGAGCATGCGCCGGCCGACGGCGTGGAAGTCGGCGAGCTCCGTAGCGAGCGCCGCATCGTCTGCCGCGTGGCCGAGACGGGCGAGCAGGCCGCTCGCCTGCAGGCGCACCTTCGCTGAGCGGTCGCTTGCGAGGCCTTCGAGGAACGGGACGTCATTTTCGCCGAGGCCGATGGCCATCGCGGCGACGAGGGCAAGGCGCTGTTCCGCCGGCAGCGCGCCGCCCCGTTCTGCGATCAGGTCGCGCGCCGCGGCCGGATCGGTACCGCGACAGGCTTCGAAGGCGCGGCGTCGCGCCTGCGGGGTCAGCAGGTCGAAGCTCTCCCTGTCGAGCCGGTCGCCCTCTGGTGCCTTCGTGCCGGCCGACCGCGCGGCCCAGGCGGCCCAGGGCGCATAGACCGCCGGCAACCCCTCGCCGTCTTCGGGCAGATGGTCGAGCGGATGTACGACCCAGCCACGCGCCGCGACCATCGCGAGAAGACGCATCATGTCCGCTTGACCCGCCGGCTTCGCGACCTGCAGGACCGTCCGAAAGGCGGCCCGGCTCCGCTCCGGCATCACGGGCAAGTTCAGCGTCGGCAGCGGCTCAGGCTGGACGAGCGCGCCGTCGGGTGCCGGACGAAAGGCGGTGCGACCCGCCTGGGCCGCCAGCGCGAGCAGCACGAGCTCCGGCTCGGGGTCGCCTTCCGCCGCCATGCGCCAGTTCTCGGGTGCGCTGTCGAGCGCCGCGGCGCCCATCAGCCAGCGCCCGCGTATGGCCGCGATGGCGCTCTCCAGCTCACGCATCGAAGCCGATCCTACCCCAAGCTGAGTGCGCCGCGAGCGGTGCCAGGCGCTCACCGTCCCAGAGACCGACCGTCCGCTCCAGGGCCATGCCGACAACAGCCCGCGGCGGGGCGCGTCGAAGCGGCAGCGCCTCGCCCGAGGCCGAGGCCTGCCACCAATGCATCTCCCCGTGGTGGCAGATCCGACCCAGAGGCAGCACGACCGGCGTATCGAGCGTCCAGGGCGCTGCATCCTGCGCCGCCAGGTACGGCGCCAGCGGATCGGGCGGCGCGTTGCCGGGCCAGGGTAGCGGATCGCCGTCGATCGCCTTTCGCTTCAGAAGCTGGGCGCGGAGAGGGCGGGCAGCAGGGTAGAAGACCACGGTGCCTTCGAACTGATCGCCCTCGGCGAAGGCGCTGCTGCGCCTGCCGAGCGCCGCCGGGAAGAAATCGAGCAGCAGCGCGAAGGGATGCGCCGGCGCGCCGTCGAGGTTTTGCAGCCACGTCGCCTGCGCCACCAGCCCGTCGCGCCGCGTGCTAACGCGCTCGCCGACGACCTCCCACCGCCCCTGGGCGCGGGGGGCATCAGGGTTCTCCAGCAGCGCTTCGCGGGTCTCGGAGGTCGCGACCGCGCGGCGCAGTTCGGGGTCGGCCGGATTGCCACGAAAGGCCCGGCAGAGGATCACCAGCTTGCCGAGTTCTGCGATCAGCGCATCGACGCGCTGTTCGCCCGGCAGCGCTGCGACGCGCGACGGAAGTTCGTCGACCCGTCCGCCCAGCGCCTGCGCCTTGCCGTCGACCATGCGCGCCGCGATGGCTCGGCAGCGCTGGTCGAGCTCTTCGAGCAGTCCTGAGAGGCCGGTGCGCAACTGGTCGGCGATCCAGGCCTCTAGGTCGGCGGCAGCGGTGACAAGGGCGCGCTCGGTCTCCCTGGCGCGTTTTTCCGCAGCGGCGCGGGCGCGTGCCTCAGCCTTCGGGTCGACCGGCTTTTCCACCTCGGGAACGGCCGCGGCGGCCATGCTCTTGCCCGCGCTCGTACGCTCCGGCGCGGCCGGCTGACCGGTCTTGCGGCGGCGTCCGCGCCAGTCGTTCACCCAGTCTGGCACTGGCGCCTCGGCAAAGGCCGAGGGGTCGTCCACATGCATCCACATCAGCGCGAGCACATGCTTGCACGGGAACTTCCGCGACGGACATGTGCATTTGTAGCCGTGGTCGGCGCTGTCGAAGACCGTACGGTAGGGGTTCGCGCCGGATCCCTGGCATTCGCCCCAGACGAGGTTCTCTGCCGCGTGGCCCGCGCAAAGTGGCCATTTACGCGGCTTCATCAGGCCATGCGCTGCCTTGAGCGACGCCTGGTCCGGCGCGAGTGCGGTAATGGCTTCATGGCTGAGCGGCATCAGGGACTCTATTGCTTGTAACGCGGTGACCATCGTCCCGATCTTGGGCAGAAATGCGGAGAGGAATGGCGATCACACGTCAGGAAATCCAGCCGCGGCGCCAGCACCAAGCATCACCGTCAGCCCTCAAGCGTCCCGTGCAGGCATCTTCGAGGGATGCGCTTGTGGAGTGCATCGACGACGCCATGGCGCGCCTGGGAACCAGCGCATCTGTCAGCATGCGACGATCTTCGCAAACCGACAATCGAACGGGAGGTCCTCAGTCGCATTCCACCAGATCTGCACGGCCGTTCATGGCGCCTTTGACAAGCGATGATCAGGCAATGCTGCAATCGCTGCGACTGTCCGCTTTGGTGAAGGTTTTCCGATGCGGGCCGCGGCGAGCGGGTTGAGCTGGGCGCGATCTCGGCCCGCGTTGGAAAACCTCCCAAGGTGGAAGCCGCGGGGGCCGGGCGCTGTCCTATGGGGAAAGCGTGAGAGCGCAGCGGGCTTTACGTCGCCTCGTTGTGGGCAACCGGCAGTTTGGGTGCTCAGACGTGAGACGGATGCACCGGGTTGCGGCCACCTGGAACCGTGATCGGAGATGCCATCCCGGCCAGTGCGGCGCCTGGATGGCGCGGATGCGCAGCCCGACAGGATCGCATACCAGGTGACCGGTCTGGACTGTTGCTGGCAAGGGTGATGGCCCTGTCATCATGCGGCAGTCTTTCTCGGCGGAGCGCGGGTGGTCGGGCGCTCGCCGCGCCTGAAGGTCTCGACGATGTGCATCCGGCCGCCGCATTCGGGGCAAGGCTCCCTCAAGGTGAGCGTCGGACGCGCGACCTCGACACCGTCGGTGTCCTCTTCCGTCGATGGTGCGGCGTTGAGCAGCGTCCGGATCCGAGCGAGGGTCTCCTTGCGTGTCGCGCCGGCGAGCAGG
>JBCCSW010000379.1:0-3797 GCA_039199465.1 Pseudomonadota bacterium | reverse complement strand
CGCCGGGCGGGTGGAGAGCAGCCAGCAGGCGAGCACGTCGGCCACTACCCCGGCCAGCACGCCGAATAGGAGCGCGAGACCCGCCTGGCCGTCGCCGCCGGCAATGGCGTGCAGAGACGCCATCATGGGCCCGACGTCCCGAAGTGTCTGTCAGTGGTAGGGCACGTCGCCATCGACGCATCCTGTTGTGGTTCGGCCATGATTTGTTCTTGCACGACTGACGCGACATGACGAGGCGGCTTTGCTCGGTTAGTCGCTCATGCGCCGACAGCTGTGGCCCCGGCCCCGCACCCGCGCCGCCAAAACCCCGCCGCGCGCCTTTCTCTCGGCCCTGAGCCGGCCTATAGAGCGCCGGCACGTCGGGGAGGCTGCATGGCGAATGTGGTAGTTGTCGGCGCCCAGTGGGGCGACGAGGGTAAGGGTAAGATCGTCGACTGGCTGTCCGAGCGCGCCGATGTCATCGTGCGCTATCAGGGCGGCCATAATGCTGGCCATACCCTGGTGATCGGCAACACCACCTACAAGCTGTCGCTACTGCCCTCTGGCATCGTGCGCGAGGGCAAGCAGTCGGTCATCGGCAACGGTGTCGTGCTGGATCCCTGGGCGCTGGTCGACGAGATCGACAAGCTTACCGGACAGGGGGTCTCGATCAGTCCCGACAACTTGATGATCGCCGAGAACACGGCGCTCATCCTGTCGGTGCATCGCGACCTGGACCGCATTCGCGAGGAGGCCGCCGGCGCCTCGAAGATCGGCACCACGGGCCGCGGTATCGGCCCTGCCTACGAGGACAAAGTCGGCCGGCGCGCCGTCAGGGTCGCCGATCTTGGCGACGAGGCGACGCTGGAGGCCCGGCTCGACCGGCTGCTTGCGCATCACGAGCCGCTGCGCCGGGGCCTCGGCGCCGATCCCGCGGATCGCGATGCGTTGAAGGCCGAATTGCAGGAGGTGGCGCCGAAGATCCTGCCGTTTGCGGCCCCGGTCTGGCGGCATCTCGCGGCCGAGCAGGCCCAGGGCCGGCGCATCCTGTTCGAGGGGGCGCAGGGCGCGTTGCTGGATATCGATTTCGGTACCTATCCCTATGTGACCTCCTCGAACACGATGGCTGGCCAGGCGGCGACCGGCTCGGGCGTGGGCCCGGGAGCGATCGATTTCGTGCTGGGTATCGTGAAGGCCTACACGACCCGCGTCGGCGCTGGCCCGTTCCCGACCGAGCTGACCGACGAGGCCGGGCAGCGCCTTGGCGAACGGGGCCGCGAGTTCGGCACCGTGACCGGACGCCAGCGCCGCTGCGGCTGGTTCGACGCCGCGCTTGTGCGCCAGACCTGCCAAACCGCTGGTGTCTCCGGCATCGCGCTTACCAAGCTGGACGTGCTGGACGGGATGGAGGAGCTGAAGATCTGCATCGGCTATCGACTGGACGGGCAGGCCGTCGATCACCTGCCGATGGCGGCCGACGCCCAGGCGAGGGTCGAGCCGGTCTACGAGACGATGCCCGGCTGGCAGGAGAGTACCTTCGGCGCGCGCCGATGGCTGGACCTGCCGGCAGAGGCCATCAAATACATCAAACGCGTCGAAGAGCTGATCGACTGCCC
The DNA here is from genome assembly GCA_039199465.1 of Pseudomonadota bacterium. Classification (GTDB taxonomy): domain Bacteria; phylum Pseudomonadota; class Alphaproteobacteria; order Rhodobacterales; family Rhodobacteraceae; genus Thermohalobaculum. The sequence goes on along the minus strand of JBCCSW010000379.1, from coordinate 2,202 downwards.
CGTCGCGCTGCTTTCGACCAGCCCCGAGCGCGACGACACGATCGTCGTCACCGATCCCTATCGGCGTTAGTCCCCGTTATCGGCAGTACCCTGGTCGTACGCCGGTGCCTTTGCCGGGCAGACACGCTATGCCTCGGGCATGGATTGGATCGGTGGGTTTGGCCATCTCGCTGCCCTGCTCGGCGCCGCTCTGGGCGTGTGGGGCATCGTCCATGATTTTCGGGGTGACAACGGCCGACTGACGCGGCCGGGACTGATCGCGATCGCTGGGTTGTGTCTCGCCGCTGCCCTCTCCCTGGCCGCTGGGATCGGCTCGGACATGCGTCTGGCCGAGGCGGCGAGGCAGGCGGCGCGGGAGGCGTCGGCCCGCGACGCTCAACTCGGCATGGCCAACACTGCCTTGTCCACCCTACAGGACGAGACGGGCCAACTGCGGCGGGAGCTGGCCGCTAGCGAGACGCGCGAGCGTGACCTGCAACAGGCCCTGGCAGCGCTCGCCGAGGCGCAGGCCGAGCTGCTGCGCCGAAACGCCGAGATCGTAATCGAGGTCGAGGTCGCCTATGCGGATGCCAGCGCCCTTCTCGACGCAGTGCGCCGAGAGGGCGCAGCGGACTTCGTCGACTGGATTGTCGAGGAGGGGAGGCGGTTCCGACGCACGGGCGGTGGTGAGGGCGCGCTGCACGATCTCTGCGATGCCGACACCCGCGAGCGCTGCGTCACGGGTGAGGGAGCGCTGATACGATTTCAGCTCGACGCCGCGATTATGGAGGACGCCATCGCGCGTTTTGGGGGTCGCGCGGTCATGGCAACACCGACCGTGTTCGTGGTGGATCTTGGCGGCCCGCTTTCAGAGCAGTCGATTGCCTGCGCCCGGGCGATGCAGCCGGTTTTGAAGATCGGGCCTTTCGATGGAAGCTTCGAGGATCCATGCAGCGAGGCAATCGGCGGCGAGCCCTATATCTACGACCACCTCCTCGGCATCGATGCTCTGGATGCTGATGGACGCGATTTCGCCGAGAACCCGCGGCGGGGCATGACGCTCGGTTCATGGGACGAGGAGCAGGGTCTCCGCTATCTGGGTTTCGACGTCGGCGTGCAGCTCTCCGGCTTCGGCCGGCTCGACGATCTTGCGGGGCGCCGCCTGGGCGTGATCGTGGTCAACGACGTGTTCGTGGGCATGAAGGACCTGTTCCCCGACACGCTGTACTCCCTGCGGCCGCGCACCCTTGGCGATGTCGGCTTCTCGGTATCGGCAGTGCTGCGCGCCGACGATCAGAGGATCTGGCTTCCGCCCCGGCTGTGGGCCGGTCAACCTCTGGAGCGCCATGCTCTAGCGACGAGCCCGTCAAGCGATGACGACATCGGCGGTTGGCGCTTCAGGGGATATGCGGGCGCGGGCATGGCGCTGTTGGCGATCGACTTCCCGACGGATGCAACGGCCGTCTCGACCTCGCTGCCATAGTGTCGGCGGCGGCCGTGGGGGCTTCGGACGGTGGTATCGCCACGGCTCGCCGTGCCGCTTGCCATTGGGCGTCGCCGCGCCCGACCGGTTGAGATGTAGACGCCGTGCCTTACCTGCGCTCTATGCAGCACAAGACGAAAAAGCGCCTGTCGCTCCTGATCCTGGTGGTTGGCATCCCGCTCTACATTTTTGCGGCGGTCAGCCTGATCGCCCTGTTCGAGAGGCCCAATCTGTGGGTCGAGCTGGCGATCTATATCGGCCTTGGCTTTCTTTGGGCGCTGCCATTCCGCAGCGTGTTCCGTGGCGTCGGCCAGCCGGGACCGGGCGAGCCGCCGATCGACAAGTCCTGATCGACGGCGCTTCGCACGGGCCGCGAGGCTGGGTCCCAGCGGTCGCTTCACGGGGTGACCGGCGTCGCCAGCCGCGTCGCCCACGCCTCTATGGCCAGTCCTACTCTTCGAAATGGCGGGCGACGCGGGCGCGTTGTTCGGCCGAAAGCTCGAAGGTATCGGGATCGATTTCGACGAAGACGCCGTCGCGCACCAACTTGCCGAAGTTCTTGATCCGAACCTCTAGGTTGCGAACCACTTCGCCGGGGATGCCGTCCAGCACGCTCATGCGCCGGGGCTGAATGCCGAGCGTGCTGGTCCCCCATTTCTTGCTGAACTGCACCTCAAACAGATCCGCTAGCTGAAACTCGACGGTGCTCAGCGTGCTGGGCAGGATGTACGACTCGGGCT
>JBCCSW010000378.1:0-3800 GCA_039199465.1 Pseudomonadota bacterium | reverse complement strand
CTTTTCCGGGGAGTGCCGTTTATGTCCACAGGGCGACATATCCAATCCCCACGCGGGAACGGAGGGAAAAAACGACGCGGCGGCGGGGGCCAGCGACGGGATCGCGGCGGTGACGTTGCGGCAAAACGCTACAAACCGACAGCTGCGTGGGGGTGAACCTGCGGTTACTGTAACTTCTTAGGACGTCTCTGCGAAAGGTGGGTCGCATCTTGAGGATCTCGGTGTAAAACCCCATTTGTCGCAGAAGTGACGTGGTTGACGGATAGAGGTCATGCGTCAGCAAAGCTTGGTAAGCCTGGAGGGGTTCCTCCGCCACCAATCGGGTGCCGTGTCGCTCGACTGGATCGCCATGGGCACGATCGTGCTCATCATCGGCATCGCCACGGCGGGGTCGCTCGGCGACGACGTCGACATGGTGCGAAGCTCGATGGAAGGGTTGATGGAAAGCCTGCCCGGCGGCGATAGCGGGGATGGGACCACGAACCCGGTCGACGCGCCCGAGTAGGCGCGCCTGAGGCTCACGCCGTCAGACTGGCATGGCGAGGTTGGCGCGCGCCTCCTGACCCGCTCACCGACAGCAAAACTCAGTTCTTTCGGACCAGGCACGCACCGCCAGCCGATTTCAGTCGGCTGCAGAGCGTGATGGCGTCCCGATACGATCTCGCGCCCAGCTGATAGGTCCATATCGGCCGCGTGCCTCGCGGGCCACGCGTCGCGACAACCTGCGTCGGTGCGGCGCCCACGACCTGGCCGAAGCGTGCCTTCACCTGACTGCCGTGACGCACCGCGCGGCTGCGCACGATGTTGCCGGCGATCTGCACGCCCCAGGGCAGGCGCGCGACACCGCTCGCGCGCGTGCGCATGACCGGCAGCGCGCTGCACGCATCCTCGAAGCGGGTCTGGGGCGCAAGGGGGCGCGCCTCGACCTCGCGGCCGCGCTGCAGGAACCATTCGGCGGGCCTGCCAGTGATCGCCTCGACATAGGCGCGGGTCTCGTAGGGCAGGCCCGAACGGCCCGACCGCCAGGCGGTGACGCGGCCAGCGCCGGCGTTGTAGCCCGCCGCCGCCAGGCCAAGATTGCCGAGATCGCGCCGCAGATCGGCAAGATGGGCGGCCGAGGCCGGGATCGCCTGCGTCGGATCCCAGGGGTCCTGCAGACCCACCAGCGTCGCCGTTGCCGGCATGAACTGAGCAATGCCTTGCGCGCCCTTGGGGCTGAGCGCGCGCGCGTCGAACCGGCTTTCGCGCCAGATCAGCCGGGCGAAATAGGCGGGCGGCAGGTCGTGCCTCAACGCCGAGGTCTCGATCAGCCGACAGATCGGGCGCGCCTTCTCGGCCTTGGCGATCCGCGCCGCCGGCCGCAAGCCGGGTAGCGCGGAGGTTAGGGGTGCCGCAGCTGTCGGGCCCGCTGCGCGCAGGCCGTCGTCGGGGATCATGACAGCGGAAGACGCCGCGCCCCCGATCGCCGCCGCGGCCGCCGCCTGCGCCGCCAGCGCCAGGGCAAGACAGCCGCCGATTCCCGACCGGGCTGCGGCGGATCGCCAGCGCGCTGGCCGGACCAGAGCGCCGCGGCGCGTTCCAGGTCGTCTCGCCATAGCGCGTCGTCCTCCTCCGCCGCGGCGGCGGCCAACCTCAGAGCCGGGTCATGCCGCGCCAGCCACGCGCCTATCATCGCCGCAGGCTCCGGGGCGATGAAAAGATCGGCAAGCAGTGCGTCGACCTGCCGCAGCTCATCGTCGGCCCGCGCGGGCACCGCCAGCGTCCAAGTCGTCAGCGCCCGGTCCAGCGCGCGCGGTGCAAGCGCATCCAGCCGGTCGAGTGCCGGCGCGACGGGACGGCCGGCGACAGCGATCATCGCGAGCAGGGTCGTGAAGCCGGGTCGCGGCGCGTGCTCGGCGGCGGCGCGCGCCGTCGGATGGTCGGGGTCGGCGGCGGTCACCGCAACCAAGGCCGCGAGAGATGCATCCAGGGGCGCCTGCAGTGCCGCCGGCACCGGGTCGAGCGCCTTCAGCCCAAGCCGCCAGTCGGTGACGCGACCCTCGGCCAGCGCTTGCACCCCATCCGCGATGGCCGCGGCACCGGTGCGGTGCGCCCGATCACGCAACAGCTGCAGGGCGGCGGCGAGGTCGGATCGCGGGTCGTCCCTGTGCCCGTGCCCGTGCCCGTCCCCTGGCCTGAGCGTCAGCGGTTTTTGCCGGGCACCCAGAGGATGTCGCCCCGCCCCTCGTCATTGGCGATGCGCGAGGCCACAAAGAACCAGTCGCTGAGCCTGTTCAGATACTTCAGTGCCGCCTCGTTCACGCCCTCGGTCGCCGTCAGCGCGATGGTCAGCCGTTCGGCCCGCCGACAGACAGTGCGGGCCATGTGCAGATGCGCTGCCAGCGGCGTGCCACCCGGCAGGATGAACGAGCGCAGCGGCTGCAGCCGCGCGTTCATCGCGTCGATCTCGTGCTCCAGCCGGTCGACCTGCTCTGCGACCATGCGGAGCGGCGGATACTCCCGATCACCATCCTTCTCCATGTTCGGCGTACAGAGATCGGCGCCGAGATCGAACAGGTCGTTCTGGATGCGCGTGATCGGCTCGACCAGCGCGCCGTCGGCCTCGCTCTGCGCCGCCAGACGCGCGACGCCCAGCACGGCGTTCAGTTCGTCCACGGTGCCATAGGCACTGACGCGCGCCGAGTGCTTGGCAACGCGGCTGCCATCGCCGAGCGCGGTCTCGCCGGCATCGCCGGTGCGCGTGTAGATCTTGTTCAGCACCACCATGGCGCACCCCTCCATGCGTTTCGATCGAGCAACCGACCGTCGTGGGCGGGCCCTGCCAGCCCTGCCATCGGGCCGCGGAGCATGGCCATGACAGGGCAGGGGTCAAGCGCCGATGCAGCGCAGTCGATATGCCAGGGTCGGCGATCTCTACGGTGCGTGCCGAGCGTCGCCCGCGACAGCGGCCGAAAGCGTCGGGGCGTGGCGTCACTCCGCCTGGGTGAACAGCACGACAGCGAGGAGCAGCACCACCGCCACCGTCTGCGCCACGATCCGATAGCGCATCATCTTGTTCGAGAATGACGGCGAGGCCTTGCCACTGCCGAAGCCGCCGATCCCGATTGCCAGGATCACCAGGACGGCGAGGCAGGCGGCGACGGCGGCGATGCTGAGTACACTGTTCATGACTGCAGCACCTAGCGCCCAACGGTGCCGTTGGCGAGCGCGGGCCTAGATCCGGATCGCGATCCGGTCGACCAGGCGCGGCGGCAGCGTGCGCTTGAAGACCGCCATCGCCCAGGTCGGCGTGGTGACGGGATAGTGCAGCCGGGGCCGGCGCGCCTCGAAGAAGTGCGTGGCGGCGCGCGTCGTCGCCTCGCAGGTCAGCTCACCCGGATCGGGCGGCCCGTCGTCGCCGGCATAAAGCCGCGGCTCCAGCATCGTCTCGTAGAAGCGGCCCCAATGGGTGCCGCGCGCGTCGATCCATTTTTCATAGTGCTTCTGGCTGTTCTGCCGGATACGGGTGCGCACCGGACCGGGCTCCAGCAGGCCGATATGGATGCCGCTGCCGGCGAGCTCGAGCCGGAGCGTGTCGGTATAGCCCTCGAGCGCGAATTTGGTGCTGTTGTAGCCGCCCCGCATGCGGAGCGCGATGAAGCCCAGGACGCTCGAGTTCTGCAAGATCCGGCCATGGCCCTGCTTGCGCATCACCGGCAACAGGCGCCGCGTCAGCTCGTGCCAGCCGAAGAAGTTCACCTCGAAGATCGCACGCAGCCCGTCGGTCGGCAGGTCCTCCAGCGCGCCCGGCTGGGCATAGG
>JBCCSW010000377.1:0-3800 GCA_039199465.1 Pseudomonadota bacterium | reverse complement strand
GGCGCTGGCCGAGCGGCTGTCGCAGGCAATCGGCGCGGCGGGACGCGGCGCCGCGGGGCGCGGTTCGTCCGATGTCGGCACGCCGCTCGGCGAAGGCGTCAATGCCAGCCTCTCGGCCCAGCTTGCCCAGCTCTACAACGCCGAGGAGGGCGGCTTTTCCCGTGGCCAGCAGTTTCCGCAGGAGAGCTTCCTGCTCTGGCTGCTGGACCACTGGCGGCGCACGGGTGACCATGCGGCGCTGGGCGTCGCGCTGCACAGCCTGAAGGCGATCGAGGCGGGCGGGCTGCACGACCACGCGGGCGGCGGCTTCCACCGCTACACGGTCGACGTGAACTGGCGCACGCCGCATTTCGAGAAGATGCTCTACAACCAGGCGCAGCTGACCCGGGCGATGGTCGGGGGCTGGCAGGCGACCGGAGAGGCCGCCTTCGCGCGCGCGGCGCGGCGGGCATGCGCGTATGTCCTGGCCGAGATGACGGTGCCCGACGGTCCCCTGGCCGGTGCTTTCTTTGCGGCCGAGGATGCCGACAGCCTGGATGCCGAGGGCCAGCGCGAGGAAGGCGCGTTCTATGCCTGGACGCCCGGGCAGGTGCGCGACGCCTTCGCCGGAGAGCCAGACGAGGCCGCCTGGGCGATCGCGACCCTCGGCATCGATCAGGCGCCGACGATCGACGCGGGCGCGGTGGCGCATCTGACGCCTGGGGCCACGGCGGGTTGGGGCGACGGCGAGTGGTGCCGGCTGGATGGGGTGCTGGAGCGCCTGAAGCAGGCGCGTGCCGTCCGCGCGCGACCGATCCGCGACGAGAAGATCATCGTGGGCTGGAACGGGCTGATGATCCGCGCTTTGGCTGAGGCGGGGGAGGCATTGGACGCGCCCGACCTAACCGCCGCTGCCGCCCGTGCCGGCGAGGCGATCTGGTCCGAGCTTATCCTTGATGGGCGCCTGGTCCGACTGAGCGCCGAGGGCGAGACGCGCGAAGAGGGGCTTTTGGAGGATCATGCCTGGTACGGACTGGCCTGCCTCGCGCTGTTCGGTGCCACCGGAAATGGGACGTGGCGCGAGCGCGCGCTCTGGTGCGGTGAGCAGGCGGCGACGCGCTTTGCTGCCAATAACGGGCGGTTGCGCATGGCGGCCGCTGACGGCCCCCTAGGCCCGGTGTTCGAGGCGCAGGACGGGGCCACGCCCTCGGGTGAGAGCGCGGCGCTGGAACTGCTTGCCCGGCTCGCTCGGCTTGAGGCCTCACCCACCCTGACCGCGGTCGCCGGTCGTCTGGTGCAGGCGCTTTCCCCCAGCCTGTCGCAGGAGCCTGTCGCGCGCCCAGATGCCGTCGCTGCCGTGCGTCTGCTGGACGGCGGCGAGAGCGGGCTCTGCCGCCACCTGGCGGCTGGTGCCGTGCGCGCGCGGCTTGTTCGGTCAGGCGCGGCGGACGGCACCGCGGTCTTGCACCTCGTCATCGCGCCGGGCTGGACGCTGGCCGCGCCGGTTGGCGGCGATGGCGGCGATGAGACGGGCACCGGCGGGGTCGAGGCGATCTCGATCGCCGGGGCCATGGCCGACTGGCCAGCCGGTGCGCCCAGTGACGCTGGACCGGTCTACAGGGGCTCGGTCGCCATCCCGCTCCGCATAGCGCGTCCTGTCGTGACGCTGACCATCCAAGCCTGCGGCGACGGCTTCTGCCGCGCGCCCGAGCAGGCGCTCTTCCGCCTCGGCTGAGCGGTCTGGCCGTCGCGCAGCCGAGATGCGACCGGTGCTAGGCGCGGCGCTTTTGGCGTGGAATAGTGACGCGATGACCAGCACGCAGCGCATCTATGCGATCCACCCCAGCGCGATCCCCACCATCGTCGCGGCGACCCTGATCGCCCTGCCGCTGCTGTCGGCCGCTTCCGGCGCGACGGCCGAGGGCCGGATGACCGCCGAGGATTTCCGCGACTTCGCCGAAGGCTACACGCTGCATTTCGAGCGGGACGGCCAGCCCTGGGGGCGAGAGAGCTTTCGCGAAGGTGGCGGCGTCACCTGGCAGTATCCTTCAGGGTCCTGCGTCGACGGGGTCTGGCGCGGCTATGAGGACAGTATCTGCTTTTATTACGGCCAGGGCACCGACGTGCTGTGCTGGTCGATGCGCCGCGACGGCGATGCCGTGATCGGCACGCTGACGCGGGGCAGCGAGGAAGGGCTGGAGCTGACCGTGACGCGGCGCGACCGCGTGCCGCTGGTCTGCGGCGAGGCCGAGGGCCTCTGACCCTGCCGCACTTTGCCGTTCGGCACCCCGTCCGGATGGCGCCGTGATCTACTCCAGGCCTTCGACCACGGTGATCGTGACCACGCCGGCCGCCTCGCGGTGGTTGCGCGCGGCCTGGTAGGTTTCGGACTGCCAGCAGGACCGGGCGGCATCGAGGCTGGGAAACTCGATCACGACATGGCGGGCACGTCCCTGGCCGCCCTCCATCTCCTCGGCCGCGCCGCCGCGGGCCAGGAAGCGGGCGCCATACTCGGCAAAGGCCGGGCGCGCCGCCTCGATATAGCGGCCCCAGGCTTCGCTGTCGGTGACGCTCGCATGGGCCAGCCAGTATCCCTTGGCCATGGGTCGATCTCCTCTGAGGCTAGGCGTCGTCGTCGAACAGCGAGCCCTGGCCGGCGGGCGTCGGTGCCCTGCGCCGGACGGCCGTTTTGGGCGGCCGGCTCGGCGGTGCTGGCGGAGACTGTGGTGCTGTTGGGGGCGGTGACGGGGGCCCGTCGGCAGCGCCGCTCCGCGTGACCGCGTCGACGGTGCCGTCGGCGAACTGCAGGGCCACCGCCGTGTCCGGAGCGACGTCGCCCGCCCGCATCACCAGACGGCCGGTACCGTCGCGCACGACGGCATAGCCGCGCTCAAGCGTGCGGCGGAAGCTCAGCGTCTCGAGCAGCCGTCCCCTTGCTGTCAGCGCCTCGCGGCAGCGGCGCATACTCCGCAAGATCGCGGGCGCCAGGCGATGACCGAGCTCGATGCTCCGCTCGCGACCCTGGCGGACTTGCTGGCGCAGCGCGCGGTCGGTCAGCCGGGCCGCGGGGCGTTCCAACGCCAGACGCGCGCGGCCGACGCGGGCGCGGAGGCCAGGCGCCAGGCGTTGCGCCGGCAGGCCGAGGCGCGCCCGGCCGTCGGCCACCAGCCGGCGCGGATCGGGCAGCCGCAGGGCGGCCAGGCGCTGGCGCCGTGTCTCCACGATCTCGGCCCCGCGGGGCAGCGCCCGCGCGATGGCCGCCAGCCGCTCGCGCCTTGCATCCAGCATGCGGCGCATGGCCCGCCGGCGCCGCGCCTCCAGTTCGGCCAGCGCGGCGGCGAGATCGGCGCGCACAGGAACCGCCATCTCTGCCGCGGCGGTGGGTGTCGGCGCGCGCCGGTCGGCGGCATAGTCGATCAGCGTCGTGTCGGTCTCATGCCCCACGGCCGAGATCAGCGGGATCTCCGACGCGGCGGCCGCACGGACGACGATCTCCTCGTTGAAGCCCCAAAGATCCTCGATCGAGCCGCCGCCGCGCGCCACGATCAGCACGTCGGGCCGGGGGATCGGGCCGCCGGGGGCCATGGCGTTGAAGCCGCGGATCGCCTCGGCCACCGAGGCCGCCGATCCCGGGCCCTGCACCGCGACCGGCCAGACCAGCACATGGGCCGGGAAGCGGTCGGCCAGCCGATGCAGGATATCGCGGATCACCGCCCCGGTCGGCGAGGTCACGACGCCGATCACACGCGGCGGGGGCAGGGGGCGGCGGCTGGCGTCATCGAGGGGTTTGGAGCCCAGGTCGCGCCGCTCCGCGGGTTGGG
>JBCCSW010000376.1:0-3818 GCA_039199465.1 Pseudomonadota bacterium | reverse complement strand
GGTTCACCTGGTGGCAGATGCCCGTGCCCGGCGGCACCACGCGGAAGTTGTTGAACGCGGTCTGGCCCCACTTGAGGAACTGGTAGCGCTCCATGTTGCGCTCGTATTCCCGGTCCACGTTGACCTGGAACGCACGGGGGTTGCCGAACTCGTCGATCATCACCGAGTGGTCGATCACCAGGTCCACCGGGTTCAGCGGGTTGATCCGCTCGGGATCGCCGCCGAGCTTGATGATCGCATCGCGCATCGCCGCTAGGTCGACGACCGCGGGCACGCCCGTGAAGTCCTGCAGCAGCACCCGTGCCGGACGGTAGGCGATCTCGCGCTCGGCCCTGCCGCCGTTCTGGGCCCATTCGGCAAAAGCCTTGATGTCGTCTGCATGGACGGTCTTCGCGTCCTCGAAGCGCAGCATGTTCTCCAGCACGACCTTGAGCACGGCCGGCAGTGCCGAGAAATCGCCGAGACCCGCCGCCGAGGCTGCGTCGATCGAGTAGTAGGCATAGGTCTTTCCGTTCACATCCAGGGTGCGGCGCGTCCCCGCGCTGTCGGTTCCCACGGTGATCGTCATGGCATGCTCCTCGCGGCGGCTGGGACGGCAGCCGACTTCCGCAGGTTGAAAGCGCTGCCCGAAAGACCAATCGCCCATATGGCTCAATCAGTCCTGCCTTGCAATGCATCCGGCATCGCTGCCCGGCAAAAGCGCGTGAACGGCGGGCTCGGCGCAGGCCTGATCTGAGCCGTGTGCGGGTCGGTTTTGGGACAGGTCCGGGCTGCGCGGCGGCTGCGTCTCCCGCGCCACGGCGCCGGTCGGCGGGTGCGGGCGCGCCCTGTCGCAGCCTTCCGCGGGCCTCGACCGCTCTGCTAGCGCTGTCGTCATGGAATTGCTGATCGACAACCTTTGCGCGCGGCGCGGCGGACGGAGCGTCTTCGACGACCTGTCGCTGCGCGTGCCGGCCGGGCGGGCCCTCCTGGTGACCGGCCCGAACGGCGCCGGTAAGTCGACGCTGCTGCGGGTGATCGCCGGCTTCCTGCCGCCTGCCACCGGGCGCGTCGCGCTGATCGACCGGGGCGAGACGCTGAGCGGTGCCGCGCTGCAGCCCCGCCTCGCCTTCGCCGGCCATATGGATGCGGTCAAACCCGCGCTCAGCGTCGCCGAGAACCTCGCGCTCTGGGCCGGGATCGCTGGCCGTGACCGTGACGCCATCGAGCCCGCGCTCAGCGCGCTGGGGCTGGAGGCGATGGCGGGCCGTCCGGCCGGCGAATGCTCGGCCGGACAACGGCGGCGTCTGGGCCTCGCCCGGCTGCTGGTGGCAGAGCGATCGGTCTGGCTGATGGACGAGCCGACCTCGTCGCTGGATGCGGGCTCGGCCGCCGCGGTCTCGGCCCTCGTCGCGCGCCATTGCGACGCCGGCGGCATCGCCGTGATCGCCACCCATCTCGACATGGGCCTCCACGATCCGCTTCGCCTCGACCTCATCCCGGAGCGCGTCGCGCCGCAGGGCGGCGAGGGCGCCCTAGATCCCGCGCCGAAGCCCGCCGACGCCGACGAAGATCCCTTTCTGGTCGGCCCGGCGGATGGGGGCGCTTTCCGGTGATAGCGCCATGGTGAAGGCGCTCGGCGCGATCGTCGCGCGCGACCTGCTGCTGGCGCTGCGCCTCGGCGGCGGCGGTGCCGTCGGCCTCGCCTTCTTCGTCCTCGCGGTGGTGCTCATCCCGCTCGGCATCGGGCGCGAGGGCGAGACGCTGGCCCGGATCGCGGGCGGCGTGGTCTGGGTGGCCGCCCTGCTGGCCGCCCTCCTCTCCCTCGACCGTCTCTTCCAGGCCGATGTCGAGGACGGCACGCTCGAGCAGCTGATGCTGGCCGATCTGCCGCTCGAGGCCGTGGTCGCCGCGAAGACCGTCGCGCACTGGCTGACCACGGGCCTGCCGATCACGCTGGCAGCACCGCTGCTGGCGCTGATGCTGAACCTGCCGCTGGGATCGGTGCCGGCGATGGCGGCTGCGATGCTGGCGGGCACCCCGGCGCTCAGCCTCGCCGGAGCCATCGGCGCCGCGCTGACGGCCGGTATCCGCCGTGGCGGGTTGCTCGTCTCGATCCTTGTCCTGCCGCTCTACGTGCCGACGCTGATCTTCGGGGCGCGCACGGTCGAGAACGCGACGCTGGACCTGCCCTGGTCGGCGCCGCTGATGCTCACGCTCGCGATCAGCCTCGGCGCGGCCGCGATCGCGCCCTTCGCCGCTGCCTGGGCGCTCCGGATCACGCTGAGGTGATGACGATCCGGCCGCGCGCCCAGCCGCTCGAACAGCCGCGCTTTCAGGTCGGATTGCACGTAAGGAATTGCTGTCATACCTCAGGGGCATGTCGATCTGGCGGTTTGCAAATCCGGCAGCGTTCATGGCGCTTACCCGGCACCTGGTCGGGCCGCTCTGGCTTGCGGCCGGCGTCCTGCTCGCGCTCGGCACGATCTGGTCGTTGTCGGCGCCGCCCGACTACCAGCAGGGCTCGACCGTGCTGATCCTGTTCATCCACGTGCCCGCAGCCCTGTTGGCCATCAACACCTATTTCCTGATGGCCATCGCCTCGGGGATCGGGCTGATCCGCGGCCACCATGTCAGCTATCTGGTCGCCAAGGCCGCGGCCCCGATCGGCGCGGCGTTCACCGCCATTGCGCTGATCACCGGGGCGGTCTGGGGTCAGCCGATGTGGGGCACCTGGTGGGTCTGGGATGCCCGGCTCACGGCCGTGCTGATCATGTTCTTCTTCTACCTCGGCTACATGGCGCTTTGGGCCGCGATCGACGACCCCGATAAGGCGGCCGAACTCACCTCGGTGCTCTGCCTCGTCGGCGTCATCTTCTCGGTGCTGTCGCGCTATGCCGTGTTCTTCTGGGCGACGCTGCACCAGGGTGCCTCGCTATCGCTCGCGTCGGGCCAGCGGGTCGACGATGCCTATCGCGACCCGCTCTACCTGATGATCGTCGCGTTCTACGTCCTGTTTCTCGCGCTGCTGCTGACGCGCACGCGCACCGAGATTCGCCGCCGCCGCGCCCGGGCGCTGCGCGCCAAGGCGAGCCGCGCCTCCGAAGCAATGGAAGCGGCCGCCCCAGCCTGAGCCGAGCGAAAGGTCAGCCAGACGATGTTCAGCGACCACTATGCCCTCTACGTGATCAGCGCCTATGTCTCGACCGCGCTGATCCTCGGCGCCGTGATCTGGTCGTCGGTGGCGGCCGGACGCCGCGCCAAGGTGGAGCTGGAAGAGGCCGAGCGGTTGGGAGGCAGGCGATGACCGGGCAGGACGAGCAGATCGGCGCGACGGGACCGTCGCAACCGGGCGGCGGTTTGCGGCCCTGGATGATCGTGCCGGCACTCGGCGCGCTCGGCATCCTGCTGACCTTCGCGGTCGAACTGCTCTCGGGTACCGGTGACGACCTGCCCTCGACGCTGATCGACCGGCCGGCGCCCGAGTTCTCGATGCCCGCACTGCATGCCGACGCGCCGCCCTTCACCACGGCCGACCTGAAGGGCGGCGGCGTGAAGCTGGTCAATGTCTGGGCGTCCTGGTGCATCCCCTGCCGGGCCGAGCATCCCTGGCTCGTCGCGTTGGGGAAAGAGCGCGGGATCACCATCCACGGCATCAACTACAAGGATGAGCCGGAGGCCGCGCAGGCCTTTCTGGACGAGCTTGGCGATCCCTACACGCTGATCGGCACGGACGAGGGGCGCGTCGGTATCGAGTGGGGCGTCTATGGCGTGCCCGAGACCTTCGTGGTCGACGACACCGGCACGATCGTCTTCAAGCATATCGGCCCGATCACCGG
>JBCCSW010000375.1:0-3835 GCA_039199465.1 Pseudomonadota bacterium | reverse complement strand
TGCGCTGCGCGCATTGGCGCGGCCGATCTGGCAGCGCATGGGGCAGAGCGTGACGCCCGGCAGCTTCACGCGATCGGTCTGGGTGGTGATCGCCTCGGCCATCATCGATGCGCTGACGGTGCTGCTGGCGGCAGGATCGGGTTATGCGATCGCGCTGTTCGTCCGGGGCACCGCGGGCGACATCTCGATCCACGAGGCGATGTTTCTGAATGCCTTCGTGGTGGTCGAGTTGATCAAGGTGGTCCTGCGCGCCGGTATTGCCCCCAGCCAGGGCCGCATCCGGCCACTGCCGCTAAGCGACCGGGCCGCGGGGTACTGGGCCAGCTGGAGCAACGCGCTGATCAGCCTGCTTGGCTACGGACAGTTGATGATCGTGCCGCTCGTCAACGAGACGGTGAATCTGTTCACGGGCCGCGCGACCGCGGTCCTGCTGTTCACGGTGGTCCTTATCGGCGCGATGATCCTGACCATCCTGAACCGGCGAGCCCCCGCCGCCTGGCTGCAGACCCAGGCCGAGGCGAATGACGGCGACATGACGCTGACCCTGCTGGCTCGATCCGCGCGCTATCTCTGGATCGGCATCAGCGCCTATCTCGCCATGCTCTTCGTCTTCGCCGTCAGCGAGGCCGGCAACGTGATGCCGATCCTGGCCGATACGCTGAAGATCGTCGGCGTGGCCGTCGCCGGCGGCTTCGCGGCGACGGCGCTGTCGCGTCTCTCGGCGCAGGGCGTACGCGTACCGGGCGGCGTGAACGAGACCCTTCCCATGCTCGAGCGGCGGCTGAACACCTTCGTGCCGCTGTTCCTGAAGATCGTGCGCTTCGTGATCCTTCTGGCCGTCCTCGGCTTCGCGAGCGAGGTCGTCGGGCTGTTCGATTTCGGCGGATGGCTGGACAGCGAGCTCGGCGGCGATGCGGCCTCGACGCTGGTGAGCGTCATGATCATGATCCTGATCGCCTTCATGGCCTGGCTGGCGCTGAACTCCTGGATCGATTTTCGGCTGGCCGTCCGCCCTGGACGCCGGCCCACGGCGCGAGAGCAGACGCTGCTGACGCTGCTGCGCAACGCCGCGACAATCGCGATCAGCGTCATCACGCTGATGTTCTCGCTGTCCGAAATCGGCATCGATATCGCACCGCTGATCGCGTCTGCCGGCGTGCTGGGCCTCGCCATCGGCTTCGGCGCGCAAAAGATGGTGCAGGACATCATCACCGGCATCTTCATCCAGTTCGAGAACGCCTTCAACGTGGGCGACGTGGTCACCGTCGGCGGCACGACGGGAACGGTGGAGAAGCTCACCATCCGCTCGGTCAGCCTCCGCGACCTTGAGGGGGTGTTCCATGTCATCCCGTTCTCCTCGGTCGACATGGTCTCGAACTACATGCGCGGCTTTGCCTACCATGTCGCCGATCTCGGCATCGCCTATCGCGAGGACATCGACGAGGCGAAGACGGTGATGCTCAGCTGCTTCGACGACCTGAAGGCCACCGCGGAATGGCGCATCAAGGTCATCGGTGATCTGGAGTGGTTCGGCGTGCAGGAACTGGGCGACAGCGCCGTGGTGCTGCGCGCGCGGATCAAGACCACGCCGGGCAACCAGTGGGGTGTCGGTCGGCGGTACAACGAGCTGCTGAAGAAGCGTTGCGACGAGGCCGGGATCGAGATCCCGTTCCCGCATCTCACGCTGTGGATGGGCGAGGGCAAGGACGGCGTCGCACCGCCTGTGCATGTGCGGAGCGAGGGGGGCAAGGCGGCGGTCGCTGCGCAGAGCACTCTGCCCGCCCGCCCCGGCGCCGAGCCGGCCGCGCCGCCGCGCCCGGCGGTCGCCCCGACGCAAGACGAGCCACTGGAGGAGACGTGACGCGGGAACGGGTGCCTAATCGAGGCCCGGCGCGGCCTTCGCGAGCTTGTTTTTCTTTTTCTTCTTTCGCTTCTTCGGCCGCGGCACCGATGGGGTAGGCGCCACATTGCGCGGGCGCAGTTTGCACCAGCTGTCGGGCGTCGTGAACAACAGGAAGTAGAGCGAGCGCACCTGGCGACCGAAGAGACCGGCCCAGAAGTCCTGACCGACGATGCGTGCAGCGGTGATCCTGTGCCCGCCGTCGACAACGACCCAGCGCCCCTTCATGCCCACGCGGCAAATGATCGGGTCACTGGCCTGGTAGCCTTGCCGGCGCATCGAGTTCACGACGCTGTCGAGCCTGGGGCTCGCGCTTCGTTCGGCGCCCACCAGAGGCAGGCAGGGCAGCAGGGAGAACGGCACCTCGACGGCCGCCAGCCCTTCCGGACTGAAGCTGATGTCATAGAGATCGTTGACCGCCTGGACGCGCTGCACCGCGGGAGCCTTGGTGATGTTCAACCCGCCAAGCGGCATCGACCTCTCCCGGTTAAATCGTCAACCAGTCTATAGGCTAAGGCCGATGCGGCGGGAACAGCGTGTGTTTAGTTGCTCAGCCCTGCCCCAGCAGCGCGAGGATGCCGTCTTGGCGACCCATGCGCCCCGCTCAGTTCCACGCAACGTCCGACAACACGTGCTTGTCGGGATCTTCCAGCGCCCTGGCGGTGGCAGCGCGCGGGGCGGCAACCACGTGATCAGGGACAGCGCTCGACTTTTTCAGATGGGCGAAAGCCATGGGCAATGCCACCTGCAGGCAGTCCTGCGGATCGCCGTCGGGCGTCAGCGGGCGGTCGTCATTCGTTCGCCCCAGCGCCGCCCGTCGCACGCGGTCACGGCTGGAACGGCACCACTGGCCCAGGATGTCCGCGCCCGCGTCGTTGCCATGGGGCGAGACGTCGTCGCTGAGGGGCCGGTCCGAGGGGTGATCGATAAGCGCCCGTGCCTCCGCCGGCACCCCGTCCCACTCCACATCGACCGCTGATCAGAGGTCGGCCTCCAGCACGGCCTTTAGATCGGCAGCTCGCTGCGCTCGCGTCGCCGCGGCCTTTGGCCCGGATCGTGCGAAGCCGCGCCTAGAGCGGGACAATATCCACGCCGTCGGCCGGCTCTAAGCGCGACGAGACCTAGTCGAGCACGCCGAGCACGCCGAGCACGTCGTCAAAGCCCGCGTCGAACTGCGCAGGCCTCAGGTCGCGGGCCGTGATCGTCTCACCCTCGTCATCGCTCAGATGGGTGCCTTCAACGTCGATCCTCAGGCGCCGACGCCTACGCTCGAAGCGCCGCTTGGGCAGCAGGGCGAGGCCCTTCTGGCAGTCGTCTCCGTCGATCTCCTCGCCGTCGACGGATCGGCCGAGGCGACAGGGCTCGACACCTGGATCTTGTCGACGGCCTGCCCGGCGTCCTTGTCCCTCGGAAAGGGGTGGTTCGAAACCCAGTGGGGACCGACGCTGAAGCCGGTGCGACGTGAAACGCTGAGCATCAACGCACCCGCGACGGCCCTAGCTGCATTTCGAGTAACCGCAATCCAGGCAGACCTCGCAGCCGTCGCGGAGCTGCAGGTTGAAGCCGCCGCAAGACGGGCAGGCTCGCGGCGCAGGGCCCTCGGCAAGGTGACGGTCGGCCGGTCGGCTGTCGAGCGCCGTGACCGTCGCATCGTCCGGCGTGGCGTCGATCAGACCTGCCCGAGCCTCCATATAGCCGATCTCGACCAGGTGACGCTCGATCACGACGCCGATCGCGGCCAGGATCGAGGGCACGTAACGGCCCTTCATCCAGGCGCCGCCGCGCGGGTCGAAGACGGCCTTCAGCTCCTCCACCACGAAGGAGACGTCGCCGCCGCGCCGGAACACAGCCGAGATCATCCGCGTCAGCGCGACGGTCCAGGCATAGTGCTCCATGTTCTTGGAATTGATGAAGATCTCGAAGGGCCGGCGCTGT
>JBCCSW010000374.1:0-3861 GCA_039199465.1 Pseudomonadota bacterium | reverse complement strand
AGCGTCGCGCCAAGCAGCGCGCGCTCCGCATCGATGCGCTCGCGAAGCGCGGCAGTCAGGACCGTGAACCCGGGCTCCGCCGGGTTTGCGGCCGCGGCAGGCGCCACAAGCTCCGCCTCGGCCACCTGAAGATCGCGCAGGCGGCCGACCTCGCGGGCCAGCCAGCGCGCCTCGCCCTCGATCCGGTCCAGCGCCGCGCCGCCGCTTGGGGAGGCGAGGGCTCCGCAAAGCATCCGGATCGCCGAGCGGAGGCGGCGGAGCCCGACGCGGAGCTGATGCGCCCCCTCGGGACCGTCATCGGCCAGGACAGCCGTCACATTCGAGGCGATCTGCGCGACACACTCCGACAAGATCGCGGTCGCGGCCGCCTCGGCGGTGTCTTTCCGGCTAATCGCGACCGCCTCGGCATGACGCGGTGCGGCTGGCGGGACAGCCGGCAGCCCATCGGCCAGCCGACGTCCGCGCGCGGCCTTGTTGTACCGCGACAGCCGCAGCGGCCCGGTCGGGAACAGGCGCCGCGCGAGCGTAAAGACGGCGGATGGGCTGCCGCGCTTAAGCTCCATCTCGACCTCGATGAACGCCTCGGCGCGGCCATCGGCGCGCACCTCGCCGCTGTCGATGGCCAGTTCGACCAGCGCATCGCCTTCGGGCACGTCCCAGCGCGTCCGGCTCATCACTGTCTCGAATTGCGGGCCGAGCGGTAGGTCGCCGGCGAGCGCCGCGATCTGGGCAGACAGCGCGTCGGGCAGGCGATCCAGCGCCACGCGACCGCCAGGCGCGTCGGTGTCGGTCTCCTCGGTCTCGGACAGGCCGGCGCGCAGGCTCCGCGCGCGCTTGACCGTCTGCGTCCAGTGCCGTGCCTCGTGCCGAAGGCGCAGCGCAACGCCACCTGCTGCCAACCGGCGGTCGACGGTGTCGAGGTAGATCGTCCTGACCGTGCGCGTCTTGCCGCGCCCTCGCGCCCGGGCGCCCGCCCGTCGCCTGAGCGACGGGAGGTCCTCGGGACTAATCAGCAGCTTAAGCTCGATCTCTTTCATCGGACGCTTTCGAGAACGCAGGACGGCACGGCCAGAAAGGGTCGATGCGCCCTTTGCGTGCCGTTATCCCCCGTCGCCGACCAAGCCCGCAGCCGCAATGCCGGCCAGGCCCGCGGCTTCGTCCTGGTCCGACGTGTCGCCCGTGATGCCCACCGCGCCGATGATGGCGCCGCCGGCCTCGGCCCGAAGCAGGATGCCGCCCGGCACCGGCAGGACATTGCCGCCGAAGGCGGCGGTCAGCGAATTGACAAAATAGGCCTGCGTCTCGGCACGCGCCATCATCGCCCGGCCGCCGAGGCCAACGCCGATGCAGCCATAGGCCTTGGCATAGGCCATGTTGAAGCGGAGGTTCGAGGCACCGTCCTCCCGCTCGAACGCCGTCACGTTGCCACCCCGGTCGAGCACCACCACCGATAGCGGCTTCAGGCCCAGCTTGCGCCCCTCGGCGCGTATGTTGGCGATCAGCGCGCGCGCCATGTCCAGCGTGATATCGGTCGTCGTGCTCATAGGGGTGGCCTTTCCGGTGGTCGTGAAGGACCGCGCCTGTCGGCGTGTGCGCGTCGGCGGGCGGGGCTGTCGAAGCGGGATCAGACATCCTGTTCCAGGCGATCGCAAGCGCGGCCATCGCGCGATCACGCCATGGCTCTGGGCATTGGGTGCGTTCGGAGCACCGCCGCGGCCTTCGTGCCAGCGCGCCATGGCCGTGGCGTGGAGCTCGCCGACTGACGGCGACGGCCCAAGGCCGATGGACCGACGGATCCGTGCGCTGATCGCGGCGCGGCAGAGCATAGCTGCGCACCGCGCCGATCCCCCGCCCCATCCCTGTCCCTGCCCCCGTCCCCGTTCCTGTCCCCGTCGCTTTCCCTGCCCCAGCCGGCCCGCCCTGCGTGCGCGACCCAGCCTTGGGTTGTGCGTCGCCCCTAGGCTAGGCGCACTGCGGCATAACCCAGCGGAAGCTCTTGGCACGGCGCGAGAATTTTACTGCGTCACCCTGCATCTTTCATTTGCTGGCGCAGGCGAAATAAGACATCGCTCAGCAGGGCGCGCGCATGCTGCGCCGCGGCAGATCTTTGGGGTGCCCGATGGATCAGGTGTCCGGCGACGCGATCGCGCTGCGTCGCAAGCGCATCGATGAACTGGTCGACGCCTATCTGGAACCCGACCGCGTCGACCGGCAGCGTTTTCGCGCCGAGCTGCGGACGCTGAAGGCGGGGTTGTCGAACTATGCCGGCGACGAGGTGATGTCGCTGATCGAGTATCTGCGCGACCAAGCGGTCGCCTTCGACACCTATGCCGAGAACCCGACCAAGGATGCCCGGCAATTCCGCACGGCCTCAGGCGTAGGCCTTGGCATCGGGGCGGGCGGCGTGCTGGTGCTGGCGCTTGGCGCGACCGGCGTCGGCGGCATCGGGCTGGCGGCCTGCGGGGCGCTGATCGCCTATATGTCCCGCGGCGAGGGCGAGGCGCTGCAGTCCGAAGCCGACCTGTACCGCGCCGTCGCCCAGGACTTCCGGGACGTTGCAGACGAAATCGGAGCACGCGATGTCGGTTGAGGTCCCGGATCGGCAGCAATGCCTGGATCTGATCGGCGCAGGCGAGGGCACGGTTCCCGAGGCCTGTGCGCGGTTCATCGAGATCGAGCCCGCCGTCTTCGACGGGCGGGCCGAGGTCGCGGTCCTGCTCCTCGGCCTGCTGGCGATCCTTGTCGCCTTCTACATCGTGATACAGTCGGGCGCCCG
This sequence comes from Pseudomonadota bacterium, assembly GCA_039199465.1. Taxonomy (GTDB): domain Bacteria; phylum Pseudomonadota; class Alphaproteobacteria; order Rhodobacterales; family Rhodobacteraceae; genus Thermohalobaculum. Next base: position 1,085 of record JBCCSW010000374.1, on the reverse strand, counting down.
ACGGCGCGTGCGCCAAAAGCGGATCGGCAGCCGCGGCACCGGTCAGTAGCGCCGCTCGGTGATCCACTTCTGGGGCCGTCGCGCACGCCGTCCGGGCCACCCCGCCGACGACACCTGCCGGTCACGCTGCCTTCTTCTTCAAGCGCCAGGCGTGCAGCATCGGTTCGGTATAGCCTGACGGCTGGGCCGTACCCGCGAACACCAGGTCGCGCGCGGCGGCGAAGGCCGGCCCATCGAAGCCCGGCGCCATCGGCCGATAGGACGGATCGCCCGCATTCTGTCGGTCGACGACCTCGGCCATGCGCTTCAGCGCCGCCATCACCTCGTCCTCGCTCACCACGCCGTGGTGCAGCCAGTTGGCCAGATGCTGCGAGGAGATCCGGCAGGTCGCCCGGTCCTCCATCAGGCCGATATCGTTGATGTCGGGCACCTTCGAACAGCCGACACCCTGGTCGACCCAGCGCACCACATAGCCGAGGATGCCCTGGCAGTTGTTGTCGATCTCGGCGCGCACCTCGTCGGGCTGCCAGTTCGGCCGGTCGGCCAGCGGGATCGACAGGATGTCGTCCAGCGCGGCGCGCGGCCGGTCGGCCAGCCGCGCCTGGCGGTCGGCCACGTTGACCCGGTGATAGTGGATCGCATGGAGCGTCGCCGCCGTCGGGCTCGGCACCCAGGCGGTGTTCGCACCGGCCGAGGGATGACCGCCCTTCTGCGCCAGCATCGCGTTCATCAGGTCGGGCATCGCCCACATGCCCTTGCCGATCTGCGCCTTGCCGCGCAGCCCGCATTCCAGGCCGATATCGACGTTCCAGTCCTCATAGGCCTTGATCCAGGCCGTGCCCTTCATCTCGGCCTTGCGGATCATCGGACCCGCCTCCATCGAGGTATGGATCTCGTCGCCGGTGCGGTCGAGGAAGCCGGTGTTGATGAAGGCGATCCGGCTCTTGGCGGCGCGGATGCACTCCTTCAGGTTCACGGTCGTGCGCCGCTCCTCGTCCATGATGCCGATCTTGATGGTATTGCGTGCCATGCCCAGCAGGTCCTCGACCGCGGCCATCATGGCGTCGGTGTTCGCGACCTCTTCT
>JBCCSW010000373.1:0-3900 GCA_039199465.1 Pseudomonadota bacterium | reverse complement strand
GGACGCCGATCTCGTCGTCCTGAACACCTGTCACATCCGCGAAAAGGCGTCGGAGAAGGTCTATTCCGAGCTCGGCCGGCTGAAGCTGATGCGTGACCGGCGCCGCGAGGATGGCAGCGACCTGATGCTGGCGGTCGCGGGCTGCGTCGCACAGGCCGAGGGTGGAGAGATCGCGCGTCGCCAGCCGGCGGTCGACGTCGTCGTCGGTCCGCAGGCCTATCACCGCCTGCCGGACATGGTCGCCCGTGCCGCGACGCGCCGGCGGACCGGCGCCGCGGCCGAGATCGACACCGAGTTCCCCGAGGAAGACAAGTTCGACCATCTGGCGCCGGACCTGCGCCGACGCCGCCCGCCCGCCGCCTTCCTGACGGTGCAGGAGGGCTGCGACAAGTTCTGCGCCTTCTGCGTTGTCCCCTATACCCGCGGTGCCGAAGTCAGCCGCCCGGCGCAGCGCATCCTCAGCGAAGCGCGCGCCCTTGTCGCGCGGGGCGTGCGCGAGATCACGCTGCTCGGCCAGAACGTGAATGCCTGGAACGGCGCACCGGTCGAGGGCATGGGACCGGGCCTCGGCGGCCTCATCCGGGCGCTTGCGGCGATCGAAGGGCTGGCACGTATCCGCTACACCACCTCGCACCCGAACGACATGGGCGACAGCCTGATCTCGGCCCACGGCGCAGTCGCCCAGCTGATGCCCTATCTGCACCTGCCCGTTCAGGCGGGCTCGGACCGCATTCTGAAGGCGATGAACCGCAAGCACACCGCTGCCGACTATGTCGCCGTGATCGACCGCATCCGCGCGGCGCGGCCCGATCTGGCGCTGTCGGGCGACTTCATCGTGGGCTTCCCGGGCGAGACCGGCGCGGATTTCGAGGCGACGCTCGCGCTGGTCGAGCAGGTCGGCTACGCGCAGGCCTACAGCTTCAAGTACTCGCCGCGCCCTGGCACGCCCGCCGCCACCATGGGCGCTCAGGTCGAGGAAGAGGTGAAGACGGCGCGGCTGCAGCAGCTGCAGGCGCTGCTGAACGCCCAGCAGATCGCCTTCAATCGCTCCAAGATCGGCTGCGAGATGGATCTGTTGATCGAAAAACCCGGCCGGCGCGACGGTCAAATGGTCGGCCGCTCGCCCTGGCTTCAGGCGGTGCATCTTGATGCACCAGCGGACAGCATCGGCCGCATGGTCCGCGTCGCCATTACCGGCGCAGGCCCGAACTCGCTGATGGCCCGCCTGCTGGACTGAGCGCGCCGCCAGACGGCCGGCATGCCCCGCCCGGCGCCATCGGGGCCGCAATCGCACCCACCCCTCATCGCTGAAGGAGACGGAAGTGAAGGAGGGAGACGGCCGCGCCGGTTTCCGCTACTCTTCGCCGCGCGAGGTCGGTCCCAGCCCTTTTTGAAGGGCCGGCAGCGCCCGGGCACCCCCCGATTTCACGGGCCCGGCATTGCAGGGAACAGGCGCTGACCGTGGGAGGTCGGGCGTGGCCCGGACGACAAAACGCTACTCGATGCCATCACCCCGCATTGACCGAAATCCGGGGCTCGTCGGCCTATTGTTCCTTGCTGCAGGCGTGGTCTTCGCCGGGGTCAACACGCTGTTGCCGGGCGAACGTCTCGACGATCGGCAGGTGGCGACGGTCGAGCAACGGATCGCGCATCTCGATCTCAATCCACTCGCCCTGACGCATGTCGACGGTCGCTTGGAAGCCGTGATCGTCGCCGTGATCGACTGTGACGGCTGCTCCACACCAGATCTCACGGTGCTGTCGCCGATGATTGCCGAGGCTCGGCAGGCGGGCATCGATCTCGGCTATCTGGCACTGGCGCGTGGCATGGCCGGCACGCCTGCGGCGGCCGTCTTGTCCTGCGCGCTCGGGACCGGTCTGACGGGCTTGAGTGGCGCCAATACACTCGCACTGCTCGGCCAGACGGTCGAGGACCTCCGCGCCATCCGACAGTATTGGATCGACCGCGATGCGCAGGACGGGGGAGAGAACACCGCCGCCCTTCTGGCTGCCGAGGAGGAGATCGAGGCACCGCTCTTTGCGATGGCGGTGCGGCTGGGCCTGTCGCCTAGGGCTGCGCTCCGCTGCCTGCGCGATACCGAGGTTCGGGTGCGGATCGATTTGGCGCGCAGGGCTCTGGTTCCAGGCGGCGAGCCCGCGGTGCTGGTCGACTTGGCCGTCGGCGGCTCGGCCCTGGTCGCGGTCGACGGCGCGCTTGCGCGTCTCCGGCAATAGGTCCTGTGTCCCAGCGGCTGACGACGCCGGCACGAACATCTGCCCGAGCCGCTGTTCGAAAGGGCCACGCAACCCCGTGTTGCACCGCAAAGCCTTGACCCCGGGCACAGGCTGCCATCTCTGGTATACCAGAACGCGAAGACGGAGACCCCAAAGATGCTGATCGACGCTGCCACCTCGGCGCTCGTCGTCATCGACATGCAGGAACGGCTGGTGCCGGCGATGCAGGCCCCGGCCCGGACCATTCGGAATGCCCGCACGCTGATCACCGCGGCGGGCGAGATGCAGGTGCCGGTGCTGCTGACCGAGCAGTATCCAAGGGGCCTCGGCCACACTGTGCCCGAAGTCGCCAGTGCTGGCACGGCCGCCGCCGCGCAGGTGATCGAAAAGACCCATTTCTCGAGCTGGGCCGAGCCCGGGTTTCCGGACGCTTTCGGCGGTACGGGCCGTACCCAGGCGGTGATCGCGGGTATGGAGGCGCATATCTGCGTGCTGCAGACGGCCGTCGCGATGATGAAAGAGGGCATCGAGGTCTTCGTGGTCACCGACGCCACGTCGTCGCGCACGCTGGAGAGCGAGAAGGCCTGCCTCGACCGCCTCCAGGCCGCCGGCGCCGGGATCGTAACGACCGAGATGGTGGTCTTCGAATGGCTCGGCCGAGCGGGCACGCCGCAGTTCAAGGCGCTCTTGCCGCTGATCAAGTGACCCGGCAGCCCCGACGGGGACACGCCCTACCGACCTTTCCATGCCAGGCCGTGCTGTCGTAGCGCATCGCAACGCATTCCCCTGCGGAGCGTCGCAATCATTTCGCTTGTCCGCCGCACGACCCTACATAATGTAGCGAGAGGAGAGTGTAGGAGAGCCGAACGCTTGGCCCGATCGACGATGCCAGTCGCCGACGCCACCCCGGATGGGGGTGAGAGCGTTCTAGAGTTTGCCGACAACCGCCTCCTGATCGATCTCGTTGGCCCCGCCGACCGAAACCTGACCATTCTTGAGAACGGACTCGACGTCTCCATCATGCGCCGGGGCAACACGGTCGTCGTACTGGGCAATGCCGAGGCGCGCGAACAGGCAGCGATCGGCCTAGACCAGCTCTATGAGCGGCTGGAGAGCGGCCGCCCGGTCGACCGCGCCGATGTCGAGGCCTTCGTGCGCATGGGCCGCCTGCCGGACACCCGCTTCCTCGCAACACCGCCCGCACCGGGCCGCACAGCCGCCCCCGGCGAGGACAGCGCGCTGGCCCAGCGCGACCTGTTCCCCGGCGGGCGCATCGAAATCCGCACTCGGCGCAAGCTGATCCAGCCGCGTACCAAGGCGCAAGCGACGTATTGCGAGACGCTCTTCAGCCACGACATGACCTTCGGGATCGGACCAGCGGGCACGGGCAAAACCTATCTCGCCGTCGCGGCCGGCGTATCGATGTTCGTCGCGGGCGCCGTCGAGAAGATCATCCTCTCGCGCCCCGCCGTTGAGGCGGGCGAACGCCTCGGCTTCCTGCCGGGCACCGAGAAGGAGAAGATGGACCCCTATATGCGCCCGCTCTACGACGCGCTCGGCGATATGCTGCCACCTAAGCAACTGCCGAAGCTGATGGAGGAGGGCAAGATCGAGATCGCGCCGCTGGCCTTCATGCGCGGGCGCACGCTCAGCCGCGCCTTCGTCG
>JBCCSW010000372.1:0-3913 GCA_039199465.1 Pseudomonadota bacterium | reverse complement strand
GTCTCGGGCATCTGCGGCAGCAGGATGCCGAGGCGGTCGCCTTGCCCTATCCCGTGGCCCTCCAGGGCGTTGGCGAAGCGCTTGGCCGCGCGGCTGAGCTGGATGTAGCTGTAGTCGCGTCGCTGGCCGTCGGGCCTCAGATAGATCAGCGCCAGGCGGTCGGGCTCGACCCGGGCCCATTTCTCGCAGACGTCCCAGGCAAGGTTGTAACGCGCGGGCACGTCCCAGCGATGGGCAGCGCGCAGGGCCTCCCAGGCCTCGCGTCCCGCAGATGGCATCACGCCCTCCCTGTTGCCGGATCGGACGCTATGCCGACCACCACGCCGGAGCAAGGCGACCCTGGGTCAAGGGCTTGGGTGCCGCAGCTCACGCGCGGCGACTGTGGCTTGAGGGTCGGTGAGCGCCGCTCAGCGCGGCCGCGTCTCGCCAAGCCCGGGCAGCGCGTTGACCCGTCCGGCCAGCGCCGCCAGCGCCGGATACGGCGCACCCTCCAACAGATGCGGCGAGGTGACCGGCACGAAGTCCATCAGGCAGGTGGCCGCCAGGTCCGACCCGTCGGGCCGGTCGCCACCGAAGAAGCCCTCGGCAGGCGCCAGCGCCTCCAGCTGCCCCATGCCGCCGGTCACCTGGCCGGTCAGGTGCTGCATCCAGTCGGCCCAGCGGAACGCCTCGGGCCGGCGCGCGGCTTCGTAGAAGAGCGCGACGCCCTTGTCGGTGGCGGCGCTCACGATCGCGATGCGGGACAGGCAGTCGCGCCGCGCCGCACCCGACGCCGGCACCAGACGATGCGCCGGCGCCGTCTCGTCCAGCCAATCGCAGATCGCCGCACACTCGGTCAGCACCGCGCCGTCGTCGCAGACCACCGTCGGCACCCGCATCACCGGGTTGACCGCCCGCAGCGTCTCCCGGTCGGCCGCCTCGGTCATCGCGACGGCGCGCTGCTCGAAGGCGCGCTGCTGCAGCATCAGCCACATCACGACGCGACGCACGAAGGGCGAGAGATTGCGGCCGTAGACGATCATCCGAGCCTCCATCAGGTGTGGCGCTCCCCCTGCCACGGCGCCGGCCGCGTTTGAAGCCCACGGTACCGTTCCAGCGCTCACGATTGGCGGATGCAGATGCCGACCGACGCGATGCCGCCGCGGCACACAAGACCGAAGCCCGTTGCCCGACCGCGGCAGGCGGCCTAAGTCTTGCTCAGCCACGCCACGAGACCCGAGACCATGCGCGCAGCGACGCCTACGCCCGAGATCCCCCCGCTGATCGACCCGTTCGCGCGGCGCATCGACTACCTTCGCGTCTCGGTCACCGACCGCTGCGACTTCCGCTGCGTCTATTGCATGGCCGAGCACATGACCTTCCTGCCCAAGAAGGACCTGCTCACGCTGGAGGAGCTTGACCGGCTCTGCTCGCGCTTCGTGGCCCTCGGCGTGCGCAAGCTGCGCGTCACGGGCGGCGAGCCGCTGGTGCGCAAGAACATCATGCAGTTCTTCCAGGCCATGGGCCGCCACCTCGACAGCGGCGCTTTGGACGAGCTGACGGTGACCACGAACGGCTCGCAACTGGCCCGCTTCGCCCGCGACCTGCGGGCTGTCGGCGTGCGCCGCATCAACGTCTCGCTCGATACGCTGAACGACAAGAAGTTCGCGCTGATCACCCGCTGGGGACGGCTGGCCAACGTGCTGCACGGTATTGACGAGGCACTGGCCGCGGGCCTGCGGGTCAAGATCAACACCGTTGCGCTGAAGGGCGTGAACGAGAACGAGCTCTTCACCCTGACCGAGTGGTGCGCCCAGCGCGGCATGGACCTCACCTTCATCGAGGTCATGCCCATGGGCGATCTCGGCAACGAGGACCGGCTCGACCAGTACTGGTCGCTGAAGGACCTGCGCGCGCAGCTGGCTCAGCGCTACACGCTACACGACACGGCCGAGCGCACCGGCGGGCCGGCCCGCTATGTCCGGCTTGAGCAGACCGGCCAGCGCATCGGCTTCATCACGCCGCTCACCCATAACTTCTGCGAAAGCTGCAACCGCGTCCGCCTGACCTGCACCGGTCAGCTCTACATGTGCCTTGGCCAGGACGATGACGCGGATCTGCGCAGCATCCTGCGCGGCGGCACCGACGATGGGGGTCTGGACGCGGCGATCCGCGAGGCCATCACCCGCAAGCCCAGGGGCCACGACTTCGACTATTCCCGTCAGCAAGTCGACGGACAGGTCGCCCGCCATATGAGCCTGACCGGCGGCTGAGGGCGCAAACCCCCGGGCCGGCTGCTTCCGGCATGCGGCGGGTGTCGCCGTTGCATCTCCCAAATTGCCGTAAGAACCACCGCTCTCGGGAGTGTTCAGCGCTGCCGCGCTAAGCTGGGGTCCAAGACCGCTGGCAAGCCCGGGCGACCGCCTTCCATGGATGCGGCTGACCCTCCAACCGGCGCCCTGTCCCGCTGAGGATGCCAGCCCGACGGCAGGGTCCCCTCCGCCATCGATCTGCGCGCATGGGCGCTCGGTGGCCGTGCTTTTGCCGCCGCCCCCGTCTGCTCCCAAAATTCTTTGAACCGTTTCTCTGCCCCCGGTCACTAACGAACAGTGATCGGGTTCGAAGAGCGATCGTCACATCTTGGCCCGCCCAAGTTGCCTCGCCACCGGCCCAGTACCGAGAGACGAGTATTACGATGGCAGCAATTGCGATGGCGACGTCGCAAAATGGAGGGTTGCACCTTGCCGGATCATGACACACTCACGCTCTACTTCTGCGGCTCGGGCAACAAGCGCACGCAGATCGACAAATTCCTGATCCCGTATCTCTATGCTGAAACCCAGGGCAGAAGCGAACACATGTTCGATCGCGGCGCACGGGCGGCAATCTTCGACGGCCCCGGCGGCAGCTGGTTTCTTCGCAGACTTAAGTACTCCAACATCTACAATGTACTTTTCGACAACTCAGAGTTTACCGAGAGAGCCTTCACCGAGGACGAGCTGCGCAAAGCGATGCACGTCAAAGAGAACGGCAAGCTCAGCTACTTCGCTCCCCGCAACAAGTTTTTCGACATGCTGTCGGGCGGTGGCACCGTCTCGAACGTCGTGATGGCCTGGGCCTGGCTGGTCCTGCAGATGAAGCGGCACCCGGAGCGCTACAAGCGTATCAACATCGTCGGCTTCAGCCGTGGCGGGCACTCCGCCCTGATCCTGCCGCACCTGCTGCAGAAGGATCCGCGCTTCGCCGAGAACAAGATGAAGGTCAACGTCTTCGCCTTCGACCCGGTGCCCGGCGGGAAGAACACGTCGATGCACTGGGTCAACGACCAGTTCAGGCGCAAGTACAAGTTCCGCGCCCGCTTCGACATCCCCGAGCCGCTGACGCTGCCGCCCATCGTCGACAACTACTTCACCGTAGTGCAGCAGAACATCATCAAGAGTGAGCGGCAGCACTTCCGGCCGTTCGGCCTGAGCATCCCGCACATCGCGATCTCCAAGGACCACAAGTTCCAGTGCATCGTGCCGGAGTGGCAGGACGGCACCCACAAGACGGCCCGTCAGCGGGTGATCGTCCCGATGCCTGGCCATCACTCGGCCTCGGTGAAAATGGACACGAAATACGCGCCCAGCTTCGCGATCGGCCGGCACCTCTGCGAGACGTTCCTGACCGAGCACGGCACGGTCCTGAACTGCAACAACCGTCTGACGGATCGGGAGATCCTGGCGCACTACCAAGACCTGCAAGAGCGGTGCGAAGGGACTGTCAAAAGCCCGGCGGGATACAGCAGCACGCCCTCGAAGCATCGCGCCTTCGTCGCAGACAACCTGCCGCCGACGGGGCGCTTCTTGAACGAACACCACCTCTCGCTCTTCGACCGGGTGGATTGGGCGCGGGCGGGCAGGATAGCAGCACCCGCCACCGATGCCGGCGCCGG
>JBCCSW010000371.1:0-3920 GCA_039199465.1 Pseudomonadota bacterium | reverse complement strand
GGTGTAGAGCGGCTTGACCGAAATACCCTCCATTGTCTCGACGGTCAGGTCGTCGGCCGCGCGGCCCTTGAGCTCGGCTTCCGCCAGCTTGCGCCAGTCGTCCAGCTTGTCGCTCATCGCCCGATCTCCCGTCGCCGACATATTGCTGCGTCCGCATAGGCTACACGGTGTGGGAAAATTCAACCACCGTTGCGGCATTGCAGCATGGCGCGTGGTCGCGCCGCTCGCGACCGGAAAGGGCGCCGCGCTGGCCTCTGTCGTAGCGTGTCCGGGTCTTTGCGAGCGCGAGATTGATCGTCTGGATACAACCGCGCGTCGGCCTGAAATCGCCACTTCACGCCAGCGGTTGTGGCGCGGGACGGCCGCGCATGAGCTACTGCTCCATCGGTGCGTGACCTCTGTCGATCTTCGCGTCTTTCCCAAGAACCGTTGATCCACGGGTCCGGCCGCCGGGCCCGATGCAGGAGGTGTCGTGCCAGATCCCCTCGCCCTCATGGCGCCCGCCGCGTCGCTGATCGAGCCCGCCTTGCTGCTCGACGTCCTGCGTCTCGGCCATCTCGCCGCCATCGCCGCCGGCATCGGCGCGGTGATCGCGACCGATCTCACCATGCTGCGCTGGATCGGCCTGCCGATCGGCACGCGCCAGGGCGACGCGCTGGAGGCGGCCCATGCCCTGATCGCCCCCGCCCTAGCGCTGGCCTGGATCACGGGTCTCGCGCTGCTGGTCTGGCGCACCGGTCTGCAGGCCGACGCCCTGTCGCCCAAGCTGATGGTGAAGCTGGCCGTCGTGACCATGCTGACGGCGAATGCGGTGCTGATCACCCGCGGCGTGCGCCCGACGCTGCAGGAATGGCGCGGCGGCCGGCTCATCATGCTGCCGCTCGGCCGCAAGCTGCTGCTGGCGAGCGCAGGCGCATTCTCGGTGGCGGGCTGGGCGGCGGCGCTTATCCTCGGCGGCTCGGCAATGGTGCGCACGGCCGGCTGGGACGTGCTTCTGCCGCTGATCGGCGGGCTCTACATGGCCGTACTGGCGGCGACACTGACCTTTGCGCTGGTCGCTCATATCAGATGGTGGCGCCGACGCGACACGGCTGTCTGGATGGCCGCCGAATAGCGCCGCACCGCGTCGGGCGAGCACGGACACTGCCGGTACCGGGATAGCGGGCCCTGACACGGCGGACGCGCTGCCTATGTCCTGTCGTGGACAGCACGGGAGCGCGCGATGCCGAGCCTTCTCACTCACCTCGCTGCCGCGGCACTGGCGCAGGCGAGCATGCCGATTGCCGCGGCCGGCCTGGATGCCGGACTGACCGAGTTTCGCTGGCAGAGCCGGCCCATCATCGTCTTCGCCGACGGTGCCGAAGACCCGCGCCTGATCGAGCAGTTGGATCATTTCGAGGGCGCAGCAGCCGCCCTTACCGACCGCGACACCATCGTTCTGCTCGACACGACACCGGCCGAGATGACGCCACTGAGGCGTCGCTTCGCACCGGACGGTTTCACCGTCATCCTGGTCGGCAAGGACGGCGGCGAGAAACTGCGCCGCGATCGCGTCGTGAACATCGAGGAGATCAGCGCGCTCATCGATACGATGCCGATGCGCCGAAACGAAATGCGCCGCGCCAACGGTGATACTGGCACAGCCCACGGCGGAGCTGGTACCGAATAGCCACGATGTGGCCCGGGCGTGCGCCGCAACCGCTGCTGAAGCGGACAACCTGAACGGGATCGCTTGACGGCATTCTCGCCCAAGCGGCAGTGTCGCCACAACAGAGGGGAAGGTGGCGATTTCGCGTAGCGCCTCATCCTCGGCGGGGCGCCGTGGGATCACCCACCTGCCCCGACAGTGTGCGTCACCACACGTTTCGATCCAGATCCACGATAGCGGATAGGTGTTGGCATGAGACGCCGGGCAGCCATGATGATGGCAGGACTTGCGATGATCGGTATCGCGGCGAGCGATGCCTCTGCGGTAACGCTCGCCGATTTCGACGGGATCCAGACCGGCGCGCTTGGCGGTGCGGACCTCACGATCGCGGCAATCGGCAGCGGCGCCTGCTTCGGCGCGAGTGTCGGTGGAACGGCGTCCGGCTCGGCGCTCTGCGGCGTCGACGTCGAAGCCAACACGCTCACCTTCTCGGGGATCGATTTCGATCAGCCGCAGTTTCTGTCCTTCAGCCTCGCCGCCTTTATCGTGGGCGCAGGCGATTTCGACCCGCCCGACACGATCTCGGTCACGGCGAACGGCGTCGACGTGGTCACCTTCAATGGCGTCGACGGCACATCGACCTTCGTGCAGAGCTCCGGGGCCATCGGCGCCGGCGCCGTGTTGGACGACGTCTTCCAGGTGTTCTCGGTCAACACCGCGCTGCTGGGCGCCGGATTGGGCGATCTGGTCTTCCTGTTCGACACCAGTGCACCGACCGAGAATGTGGGGCTCGACAGCGTGGAGCTCTCCGCGATCCCGCTGCCTGCCGCGGGCGCCCTGCTGCTGGCAGGGTTGGCAGCCTTCGGCGTCGTTGCAGGCCAAAGGCGCAGCTGACGCTCAGCGTCTCGCCGTCACGGGCCGGCAGATCCTGCGGATGCCCGCGGGAGGGCTGGGTGCGCCTAGTCGAACTCCATGATCACATCGTCGACGCTGAGCCCCGCACCGGCCGCAACGTTGATCTTCGACACCGTGCCGGCGCGTTCGGCGCGCAGCACATTCTCCATCTTCATCGCCTCGACGGTGCAAAGCGCCTGCCCTTCCTGCACCGCCTCGCCCTCGGCCACGGCGATCGAGACGACGGTGCCCGGCATCGGGCAAAGCAGCAGCTTGGAGGTATCGGCCGCCTCCTTCACCGGCATCAGCGCGGCAAGCTCGGCAGCGCGTGGCGTGCGGACCTTTACCTGCAGATCGGCGCCGCGATAGCGGATGCGCACGCCCTCGGTCAGCCGGTCGACCTTCATTAGATAGCGCGGCAGCGTCCCACTCGGGGCCGCGTCGAAGTCTCCGGTGGCATGGATCTGGCCGCTGACATGGGCGGTTCTGGCACCCGGCGTGTAGTGAAGGCCATAGTCTAGCTCCTCGACCCCACCACCCCCGCGCACCAAGGCGCGGATCGCGTGCGCACCCACACCTGCGGCGAGGTCGGTCTCGCTTAGCGCCACGTCATAGCGCGCCGGGCCGAGATCGACCACCAGTGCCGTGTCTGCATGTCGACCCGGCGGTGGGCGCAGGCGCCCGCTGACGCGCGCATCCCGGCGGGTATGGAGGGTGTGGATATGCGCGGCGAAGGCGGCGATGCGGCGGCTGTCCTCCTCCGCCAGGTCAGCACCGGCAAAACCGTCGGGAAACTCCTCGGCGATGAAGGCCGTCGTCATGTCGCCCGCGCAGAATTTCTCGTGGTCCATGACGGTCGCGACGAACGGCAGGTTGTGGCCGATCCCCTCCACTTCGAACGCGTCGAGCGCGCCGCGCATGACCTCGATCGCCCGCGACCGGTCGCTGCCCCACGAGCAGAGCTTGGCGATCATCGGGTCGTAGAATTTCGAGATCTCGCCACCTTCGAAGACGCCGGTGTCGTTGCGCACGATCCCCGCGTCCTGGTCGATCCCGGGGGTCGCATGGGTCAGGATGCCGTGCTCGATCGCGGCGGCGGTCTCGGCCGGCGGGCGATAGCGCGTCAGCCGCCCGATCGAGGGCAGGAAGCCGCGATACGGATCCTCGGCATACAGCCGGCTTTCCATGGCCCAGCCGGTCAGCCGCACGTCGTCCTGAGTGATCGAGAGGCGTTCGCCGGCGGCGACGCGGATCATCTGCTCGACCAGATCGATGCCGGTGATCAGCTCGGTCACCGGGTGTTCCACCTGCAGCCGGGTATTCATCTCGAGGAAGTAGAAGTTCCGCTCCCCGTCCACGATGAACTCCACCGTGCCGG
>JBCCSW010000370.1:0-3926 GCA_039199465.1 Pseudomonadota bacterium | reverse complement strand
GCGTCACCTGCGCCAGGCCGCGCCGCGAGAGCCGGACCACGCTCGACAGTCGGCTAAGCCGCGCGCTGGAGCCAAGGGCTGCCAGCCCGCACCGCCGTCTCGCCGCGATCCGCCGGTTGGCCGAGGAAGGCATCCCGGTCTCGGTCAATCTGGCGCCCGTGATCCCCGGCCTCAACGATCACGAGATCGAGGCGATGGTCCAAGCGGCCGGCGAGGCGGGGGCGAAAGCTGCGCGCCACAGCGTCTTGCGCCTGCCCATGGAGGTCGCGACGCTTTTTCGCGATTGGTTGCAGCGCGAACGGCCCGGCGAGGCCGCCAAGATCATGGCCCGCGTGCGCGATCTGCATGGCGGGCGCGACTACGACCCGTCCTGGCACCGTCGGATGAAGGGCCAGGGCGTGCATGCCGCGCTGATCGAGCGTCGCGTGGACGCCGCCCGCCGCCGGGTCGGCCTGTTCGACAGCCTGCCGCCGCTCCGCTGCGATCTGTTCCGGGTGCCGCCGCCTGAGGATGACGACCGGACGGGACAGCTGGCGCTGGATCTCTGAGACATCGCCATTGCGACGGCGTCACCCACGGGTGTTGATGGACCCGGCTTCAGAGTGGTCGCCCGGAAAAGGCGCGGCCGGGACCGAGCGCATGACAGAAGACAGGAAACCGAAGCGTGAGATCGGTGGCGACGGCGGCAGCGCGTGGCTCGACGGGCTGCCAGAGCCCGTCGCAGGGATCGATGAGGTCGGTCGCGGGCCTTGGGCCGGTCCAATCGTCGCGGCCGCCGTCATGCTGCGTTCAATCCGGCCAGATGGTCTGGCCGACAGCAAGGTGCTGAGCGCTCGGAGACGCGTCGCGCTGGATCGCGAGATCCGCGCCCAGGCCTCGGTGGCGGTCGCGGTCGTCGCCGCATCGGAGATCGACCGCATCGGCCTGACTGCCGCCAACGACGCCGCGATGCTGCGCGCGGCAGCCGAATTGGAGGCGTCGGAAGGCCCCATCGGGTCACTCGCGGTCGATGGCCGTCGAATTCCCCAAGGGTGCCGCTGGCCGGCCCGCGCCGTGATCGGCGGCGACGGACGGGTCGCCGCGATCGCGGCGGCGTCGATCGTCGCCAAGGTCGCGCGTGACCGGCTGATGGAGGAGCTGGATGCCCGCCATCCCGGCTATGGCTGGTCGACCAATCGCGGCTATGGCACCGCGGCACATGCCAGTGCCCTGGCAGCGCTGGGGCCGAGCCCTGAACACCGCCGCTGCTTCGCCCCGGTCGCCGCGGCCCTCGCGTCCAACCCCGACCCGATTGGGAGCACGGGGATATCAGCCCGAACTGCGAGCGGCGACACCGTAAAGCGACGTGGCTGAAGAATCACACCCGCGCCACTGTCCCGAGCCCGGATCATTGACCCCGAATCCCGCGCCCGGCAGGCTCGGCCAAAGCCACCGCCGGCAGGGGGGAGAGACGTCCTTGGGCGCATCACCGGAACAGGAACGCGCGCCCATCGCCTTGCCGCGCGACCGCGTGATCGAGGGCGATTGCGTTCAGGTCCTGTCGCATTTGCCCGCGGGCTCGATCGACCTGATCTTCGCCGATCCGCCCTACAACCTCCAACTCCGCGGTGAGCTGCACCGCCCCAACCACACCCGCGTCGACGGGGTGGAGGACGCCTGGGACCGCTTCGAGAGCTTCGGCAGCTACGACCGCTTTACCGCCGCCTGGCTGGCCGAGGCGCGGCGCGTCCTGAAGCCCGACGGTGCGCTCTGGGTGATCGGCAGCTATCACAACATCTTCCGCGTCGGCGCATTGCTGCAGGATGCCGGCTTCTGGATCCTGAACGATATCGTATGGCGCAAGACGAACCCGATGCCGAATTTCAGGGGCAAGCGGTTCTGCAATGCGCATGAGACGCTGATCTGGGCGGCACGCGACGAGACCACGAAGCCGACCTTCCACTACGAGGCGCTGAAGGAACTGAACGACGGGCTGCAGATGCGCTCGGACTGGGTCATGCCGATCTGTGCGGGGCCCGAGCGGCTGCGTGACGAGGGCGGGCAGAAGCTGCACCCCACGCAGAAGCCCGAGGGGCTTTTGCATCGCGTGATCCTGGGCACGACCAACCCGGGCGAGATCGTGTTGGACCCGTTCTTCGGCACCGGCACGACAGGCGCGGTCGCGAAGCGGCTAGGACGCCATTTCATCGGGATCGAGCGGGATCCGCGCTATGCCGACATCGCGCGCGCACGCATCGACGACACCGATGCCCATGACCCGTCTGCCGTGCGGCTGGCCTTGGCCAAGCGCATGGCGCCGCGCATCCCCTTCGGCAGCCTCGTCGAGCGTGGTCTGCTGGCGCCCGGCGCGATGCTCGTGTCGGTCAATGGCCGCCATCGCGCCAAGGTGCGGGCGGATGGGACGCTGGTCGCCAATCGTGCCTCGGGCTCGATCCATCAGGTCGGCGCCGAGCTGGAGGGCGCGCCGTCCTGCAACGGCTGGACCTATTGGCAGCACGAGACCGAGACGGGCCCGGTCCCCATCGATCTCTACCGCCAGCGCATCCGGTCGGAACTGGAACAAGAAGGCCTCTGACGCCGCGCGATGGGTGGGACGGGCCTGCCGGCCGATGGGCTAGAGCGCCCGCTCCAACGCCTTGCGGAATACGGTGGGCATCGCCCGGCGCGCTGCCTCGACCGTCATGGGTGCTGCGAGCGTGGCGACATCGGCCCGCATCACCGTCAGCTCCAGCCGGAAATGCGTGAAGACATGGGTGATCGCACCCGCCTCGCTCCACTGCGCGGCGAACGGTGGGCTGGGCGACGGCGCGGTGCCCCACTCGGTAGTGGGTAGGGCGCGCATCCCGGCCAGCAGCCCCGTCTCGGGCCGGATCACGGTGCCGATGCGGCCCCGCGCGTCAAACCCCGCATAGGCGATGCCGTGGCGCAGCTGTTTCTGCGCCTTCTTGGCCTTCACCGGCAGCGTCTCGGCAATGCCATCGGCGCGCCCGGCGCACAGGTCGATCAGCGGGCAGACCGTGCAGTTGGCGCGCCGCGGCGTGCAGACCGTCGCGCCCAGATCCATCATCGCCTGCGCGAAATCGCCCGGTCGGCGGTCAGGGGTCATGGTTGCGGCCAATGCCGCCAGACGAGGTTTGACGCCCGGCATCGGGTCGGTCACGGCGAAGAGGCGCGCCACCACCCGCTCGACATTGCCGTCGACCACCGTGGATCGGCGGTCGAAGGCGATCGCGGCGACCGCCGCCGCGGTGTAGGCGCCGACGCCTGGCAGGCTGCGCAAGCCGTCCTCGGTATCGGGAAAGCGCCCACCATGGTCCTCGGCAACCGCCCGTGCACAGGCGTGCAGGTTGCGGGCACGGGCGTAGTAGCCAAGGCCTGCCCACTCGGCCAGCACATCCTCGCGCGGCGCACGGGCCAGCGCTTGGACCGTCGGCCAGCGATCCACGAAGGCCTGGAAGCGCGGCGTGACGGTCGCGACCGTGGTCTGCTGCAGCATGACCTCGGACAGCCAGGTGCGATACGGGTCGGGGCGGGTGCCTGTCGCTTTCTTCCCCGGCCCGACGCGCCAGGGCATGGCGCGGGCATGGCGGTCGTACCAGGCAAGCAGGCGCGGGGCGACGGCGCCCGGATCCTGGGCTGCGACGCGCGGCGCCTCGATTCTCCTGGATATGGCTGTCATGGTGCGCGAGCTTCAAAACGACGCCTTTGGGCGGGTCGGAGGGATGATGGTCACACGGCGCCGCGGCGGCAAGGCGACAGGCGAGCGCGTCTTCAAGGTGCATGGCGCGGGCGGCAAGGCCGCCGGTCGCGATCCGGCGCGCGGTCCCGGCGCGGCGCGCGAGGCCATGCCCCGGCGCTCCCGCGGTTTCGAGCCGGCCGCATCCGCCCTCGGCCGACCGCTGGGCGAGGCGGCGGCGCGCTATGGC
>JBCCSW010000369.1:0-3949 GCA_039199465.1 Pseudomonadota bacterium | reverse complement strand
GGCCGGGGTAGTGGCCGGCGTGCTCGCCTGCTGGCTGCTCTCCACCCGCCCGGCGCGCATGGCCGCGACCGCCGCGACGGTTGACCGGATCGCGGCCGAGCGTGCCCTCGCGGCGGCCGAGGTCAGGGGCGAGCGCGCGATACTGATGGCCGACGAGATCGATCGGCTGCGCACAGCACTTGCCGATGCGCATGCCGAGCTCGCGGGGCTGGAGGGCACGTTGGAGGCCGAGCGCCGCGCCCATGCCGCCCGGCTCGAGGATATCGCTCGGGCCGAGGCGCGGCTTTCGGACCGGTTCGAGGCGCTGGCGGGCGAGACGCTGGGCAGCAATGCAGCCCGCTTCCTGGACATGGTCAGCGAGCGCCACGCCGCCCATGCCGCGGCAGAGCAGAACGCCATCGCCCGTCTCGTTGACCCGCTGGCCGAGACGCTGGCGCGCTTCGAGAACCGCCTGTGCGAGGTCGAGAGCGCGCGCGAGGGTGCCTATGCCGCGCTCACGACCCAAATGAACGCGCTGGCCGAAGGCAGCGCCGGGCTGCGCAGCGAGACGGCGCGGCTGGTCCAGGCGCTGCGCGCGCCCAAGACGCGCGGTCGCTGGGGCGAGATGCAGCTCGCGCGGGTGCTGGAGCATTGTGGTCTGACAGAGCATGTCGACTGGGTCGCCGAGCAGAGCTTACCCGGCGATGACGGCCTGCAGCGCCCCGACGTGATCGTGCGGCTGCCGGGCGAGCGCGCCTTGGTGATCGACGCGAAGACGCCGCTCGACGCCTTTCTCGCTCTGGTCGAGGCGACCGGGCCGGAGGAGCGGCGCGATTCCGAACGGCGGCATGCCCGCCAGATGCGCGCCCAGATGCAGGCGCTGTCGGCCAAGGCCTATTGGCGCCGGCTGGAGACGACGCCCGATTTCGTCATCATGTTCGTGCCGGGCGACGGCATCTGCAGCGCCGCGATGGACAGCGACCCGACGCTGATGGAGGACGCCTTCCGCAAACGCGTGCTGATCGCCACGCCGGCCACGTTGGTCGCGATGCTCCGCTCGATCGCGCATGCCTGGCAGCAGGCCCGGATTGAGGGCGGGGCCCGCGAGATCCTGTCGGCGGCGCGCGCGCTTTACGACCGCCTGGGCGTGCTTGGGGCCCATGTTGACGATCTCGGGCGCGCGCTCGGCCAGGCCGTCGAACGCCACAACAGGGTCGTCGCCTCGTTCGACGCGCGGGTCATGCCCGCCGCGCGCCGGATCGAGGCGCTAGGCGCGGCACCGGGCGACGATGCGATACCGGAACCGACCGCCGTGGACACTATGCCAAGATCGATTGCAGCACCGGAAAGCGCCGGGGCCCCTCCACCAGACACGGTGGCCCGGACGGGCGCCTAGGCGCCGATCCTTGCTTCAGCCGGCGCCTCCGCGAGGACATCCAAGCCGGTATCGGCCACCGCCAGGCGACGGCGGGGCCAATCGGCGATCAGGCGACGCGCGCCAACCAGCGCCTTGCTCGCCGCCTCAACATCGCCCGCCGAGCCCGACACGACCGAGCCCTGCAACATCATCAGCCACACCCAGGCGAACTGATCGGCATCGGCCAACCCCGCGCGGCTTGCTGCCTCGGCGATCAGCTCGCCGATCCGCCGCATCTTGGCAGCCGAGGCGGTATGCAGCGGATCGTCGGCCGCCGTCTCCATCAGGATCTTCACAAAAATGCAGCCGACCGGCCCGGTCTCGCGAAAGCAGCTGTCGAACATCTCGAAGATGGCGATCAGCTGATGCTCGGGATCGTAGCCGCGCTCGGTGCTGCCGCAGGCGTCCCACATCGCCTCCCAACGCTCTAGCTGCAAGTCGATGGCCGCGGCCGCCAGCGCCTCCTTCGAGCGGAAATGGCTGTAAAGGCTCGCCCGCGCACAGCCGGACAACCTGAGGATGTCTTCGATACCGACCGCCGCAACGCCGCGTTGGAGGAACAGTGCGTATGCGGCTTCAAGAATGCGCAGTCGCGCGCCCTGCTGATCCTTCGTGAGTGCTGCGGACAAGTCAGCCATCGCCCAGCCCTGTGTTGCCTCGGCCGTTTTTCTTCGGCCTGTTTCCCTTTGGTTCACCTTCGATGCATCGCCACGAAACGGCTGTTCGCCTTTGTGGTTTTTGCATACGAAATACAAAACGGGAGGTGATATCGTTTTTGGGAAATGCTAGAGCGAAACGAACAGACTGGTCATTCTGGTGCAGGTGACCACTCCATGTTCGTGCGAAGGGGCGCACAGAATGGGTGACGACAGGCGTACTGAAAACGCAAATCCACTGCGTTCTGGCGATCCTGGCGGGCGTTTCGCTTCAGATGCTGTCGATCGCAGCCGGAAAGCTCCGACCAAAGCCGGGGGTCTGTCTTCCCGCCAGGTGGAAGTCGCGATGAAGGGCAAGCACGATTCAGCGCTTCCAAACGTTGCGTCTACCATAGCCCTGTTCGCCAGGCCCAGCGGAGAACAGGTCATCATGCCCGAAGCCATGCCCGAAGCCGTGCGTCACCTGCTGGAGACGCGCTATCTGCTCGACACCGATCAGGCCGCCGAGATCTACGCTGCCATCCGCGACATGCTCGGCGCCTATCACGGCGACGAGTAAGCGCGGCGCCTTGCCGCCTCGCAGAATGCTGCGACGGTGGAAACGGCGGCGGTCGCTTGGCGCGACGCCGCCGGATCAGCCTCAGGCGAAGCTGAGCGCCTTCGCCTCCATCACCTGCGGCAGCGACCGGATCTCGGCCAGCACGTCCTCGGACAGGGCATCATCGACGCCCATCAGCGTGATCGCCTCGCCGCCTTTGTGCGCCCGGCCCAGGTTGAAGGTCGCGATGTTGACGCCGACCTCGCCCGTGCGGGTGCCGAGCGCACCGATGAACCCCGGCTCGTCGGTATTGACGGTGTAGAGCATGTGCGGTGCGGGCTCGGCCTCCATCCCGATACCCTTGATCTGGATGAAACGCGGCTTGCCGTCCGAGAACAGTGTCCCTGCCACCGAGCGTGTCTTGGGCTCGGCCGTGTCCTGGCCGGTATGCACGATCAGGCGAACATAGGTGCCATAGGCGCCCTGCGCGTCCATCCGCGTCTCGGCGATATGGACGCCGCGGGCCCGCGCGACGATCGGGGCAGAGACCATGTTGACCCCGCCCGTACCCATCTGCGGCGCCAGCATCGCCGCGGTGAGCGCTGCGGTCAGCGGCTTCAGGTTCAGTTCGGCGACGCGGCCGACATATTCGATCTCGATGGCGTCGATCGCCTCGTCGGTCAGCTGCCCGGCGAAAGCGCCCAACACCTCGGTGAGCTTGACCCAGGGCTTCAGCACCGGCGCCTCCTCGGCGGTGATCGAGGGCGCGTTGATCGCATTCTGGATGGCGCCTTGGATCAGATAGTCCGCCATCTGCTCGGCCACCTGCAGGGCGACATTCTCCTGCGCCTCGGTCGTGGCGGCGCCCAGATGCGGGGTGACGACGACGTTGGGCAGGCCGAACAGCGGGTTCTCGCGCGCCGGCTCCTCGGCGAAGACGTCGAAGGCCGCACCGGCGAGACGACCCGACTTCAGCGCCGCGGCCACCGCCGCCTCATCCACCAGACCGCCCCGGGCGCAGTTCACCAGCCGCGCACCCGGCTTCATCGCCGCGACCCGCTCGGCCGACAGGATGTTCGCTGTCTTCTCGGTCTTCGGCAGGTGAAGCGTCACGAAATCCGCGCGGGCCAGCAGATCGTCCAACTCGACCTTCTCGACACCCAGCTCGCGCGCCCGCTCGGCCGACAGGAAGGGATCATAGGCGATCACCTTCATGCGCAAGCCGACGGCCCGCGTCGCGACGACCGAGCCGATATTGCCGCAGCCGATCACGCCGAGGGTCTTGCCGGTGATCTCGGTGCCCATGAATTTCGACTTCTCCCAGCGCCCGTCATGGGTGCTCTCGTTCGCGGCCGGAAT
>JBCCSW010000368.1:0-3951 GCA_039199465.1 Pseudomonadota bacterium | reverse complement strand
CGCGTCTCCATGCCGAAGCGCTCGGTCGTCTCCAGCAGATAGGCGAGCAGGCGGGCCATCGAGATCTTGCTGACGTCCTGCCCGAAGATCGGCTCGGCGATCGACCGCAGCGCCAGCGCGAACTCGTCCACGTCGCGGTCGGCGGGAACATAGCCCGCCTCGATATGGACCTCGGCCACACGGCGATAGTTCCGGGTGACGAAGCCGTAAATGATCTCGGCGAAATGGCGCCGGGTGATCGTGTCAAGCCGGCCCATGATGCCGAAATCCAGCGCGATGATGCCCCCATCCGGGCCGAGGCGCAGGTTCCCCTGGTGCATGTCGGCATGGAAGAAACCGTCGCGGAGCGCGTGGTTCAGGAAGGTCTGGATCAGCCTGGAGGCAAGTTCCTGACAGTCATGGCCGGCCGAGGCGACGGCGTGTTGCTCGAACGCCAGACCCTCGACCCATTCGAGCGTCAGAACGCGCCGGCCGGTACCCTCCCAGAACACGGCAGGGACGCGGAACTTCGGATCGTCGGCCGTGTTGTCGCGAAACAGGCTGGCCGACGCGGCTTCGAGACGGAGGTCCAGCTCGGTCAGCACGACGCTCTCGAAATGGTGGACGACGTCGCGCGGGCGCAGGCGTTTGAAGATCGGCGCGACCAGCATTACGGCGTCTGCAATGAAGTAGAAGCTGCCGATGTCGCGGCGGAACTGCTGGGTCACGTCGGGGCGCAGCACCTTCACCGCCACCTTGCGCCCGGTCGGCGCCCAGATCGCGGGATGCACCTGCGCGATGGAGGCGGCGGCGACGGGCTCGCCCAGTTCGGTGATCAGCGCCCGCCCCTCGGGCCCAAGCTCGGCATCGATGGCGGCGCGCGCGGCCGACAGCTTGAAGGGCGGCAGCCGGTCCTGCAGGAAGCGCAGCTGCACAACGATCTCGTCGCCGACGATGTCGGGCCGGGTCGACAGGATCTGGCCGAACTTCACATAAGCCGGGCCCATTGCCTGGCAGGCGCGCGCCACGGGCGGCAGCGACGGGTCGCCACGGCTGCCGAGCAGGCCGAACACCCGGCCGATCGCGCGGATCACCAGCGCCGCGGCGGCAGGCAGCGCCAGCGCGCGCAGGATCACCGCCAGCGCGCCGGTGCGTTCGAAGGTGGCGGCCGTACGCAGCAGCCGCCAGAGATGCCAGGGGGCGCGCAGCATGGTCGGGGCTTACAGCCTCCAGCCCGAGTGCAGCGCGGCCACGCCCAGCGTCAGGTTGCGATGGCTGACCCGGCCGAAGCCCGCCTCGCGCACCATCGCCTCGAAGGTCTGCTGGTCGGGAAAGCGGCGGATCGATTCGACGAGGTATTGGTAGCTGTCGCGATCTCCGGTCACCGCCCGGCCCATCGCCGGGATCACGTTGAAGGAGTAGGCGTCGTAAGCCGCGCGCAGCATCGGCGGCATCACGCGGCTGAACTCCAGGCACAGGAACCGCCCACCGGGCTTCAGTACGCGATAGGCCTCGGCCAGCGCGACCTCGGGCCGGGTGACGTTCCTGATGCCGAAGGCGATGGTATAGGCGTCGAAGCTGCGGTCGGGAAACGGCAGCGCCATGGCATCGCCGACGATCCAGTCGATGGCTTGGATGCCTTTGGTCTCGGCCCGCCGGGCGCCCTCGGTCAGCATCGCCTCGGTCAGATCGCAGACGGTGACATGTCCCGCGCCCTTCATCCGATCGAGGATGCGGAAGGCGATATCCCCGGTGCCGCCGGCGACGTCGAGCACCCGCCAGCCCGGCCGCGGTGCCAGCCAGCGCACCATCTCGTCCTTCCAGACCCGATGGATGCCCGCCGACATGAGGTCGTTCATCAGGTCATAGCGGGCCGCGACTGAGGAGAAGACGCCGTGCACGCGGCCGGCCTTCTCGCTCTCGGGGATCGTCGCGGCACCGAAATGGGTGGTCTGCTCCCCGGGTATGGCTTCCCCGGGTATGGTTTCCCCGGGTGTGGCATTCCCAGCCTGGGCATTCCCTTGCATGTCGTCAGCGGGCGGAGAATGGCCAAGCTCGGCCTGCGCGGGCGCTGGCTTGGTGGCGGCTTTCGCCCGGCTCGGCGCCTTTCGGGCCTTGCGCTTGCGGGCCGTGGTGGCGCCCTCGGTGCCGGCGTCGGCGCCAGGCGCGCCCGCCTTCGTGGCGCGCGCGTCATCGGTGTCATCTGTGCTCATGCGCGGCACCATAGCGCCTGTGCCGCTGAGGGGAATGGACCCCTGCGCCGCAAGCGCGATCGGTGGCGAAAGCGCTCGGATGGCGGGGTGCCCGGCCTGATGAGGGGGCCGGGCCGGCATCTGAACCGGCGTCGCAGGGCCGGTGCCGGATCTTCGTTAAAGCGTGGTCACGTCGTGCCAAGCGGCGCCCCGATGGCGCCGCCGGCAAGGGCGCCGCCGCCGGTCAGAGGCTGACCTTCAGCCGGGCACCCGCCGCCGCGACCACCGCGAAGACGACATGGCCGACCAGCGCCACCCAGGTGATGTTGCCGAAGTTAAGGAAGGCCGGCATGCCGACCACCAGATGCGCCATCACATAGAGCGCGAAGACCCAGAGCACGACGCCATAGATCGCCGAGGAGACGAGCCACGGCACCGCCGGCAGGAACCGCTTCTGCAGCGGCTGCCAGAAGAACATCCAGCCGGCCGGATAGGCGATCAGGCCCGCGATCAGATGCAGCATATAGCCATGCGCCTTGGTCGCGCCGCCGAACACCGTGTTCCAGGTACCCTGCGCCAGGCCGACCGGCGCCAGCGCCGAGTTGCCGGTCATCGGCGCGATCACCTGGCCCGCAAGGTCGAAAGCGGCGGTGGCGAGGGCGCCGGCGACCAGAACGGTCAGGGCGGTGTTGACACTGATCGCGGGCAGGTCGCTGGTGATCCGGTTCATCGTCGCTGCGGACATCTGGTCCTCCTCTCCATCATGGTGGGCGCCGCGTCGGTGGGCGGCTACCGATGGGCGACAAGTGGGGACAGGGGCACTGCGACCGACAGGTTGTTGCGCCCGTCTCACAGCGATGTCACAGGCTAATCTGCCGGCGTGATCAGTATGAAACATGCCATTTTAAACGCAGCCACGCAGACCATCCGATGCCCGAATTGCCAGAGGTCGAGACGGTGCGCCGGGGTCTGGCCCCTGTTTTGGAGGGGGCGCGCCTCGTCCATGTCATCCAGCGCCGGGCGGATCTGCGCTGGCCGCTGCCACCGCGTTTCGCAGAACGCTTGACGGGGCGCCGAGTCGAGACGCTGGGGCGGCGCTCGAAGTTCATCCTGGCACGCCTGACTGGCGAGGGCGCGGTGCCGGCGGAGACCTGGATCATCCATCTGGGCATGACCGGACGCCTGTTGATCGGCCGGGCCGAGCGACCCCTCGCCACCGCCACCACCACCGCCGACACCGCTGCCGCCGGAAGCAGCAAGGCCGCCGAGGGCGAGACGCTTGCGATGATCGGCGGTTTCATCCATCTCGCCGCAGCCGATGCCGGACATGGTCCGCATGACCACGTGATCGTCGAGACCGATGCCGGCCAGCGCCTCGTCTACAACGACGCGCGCCGCTTCGGGGCGATGGATCTTTGTCCTACGGCGTCGCTCGACACGCATCCCTGGTTCGCGCGTCTCGGCCCCGAGCCGCTGTCGAACGCCTTCTCCGGCGCCGCGCTGGCCGAGCGGCTGAGGGGCAAGGCGACGCCCATGAAGGCGGCGCTCTTGGATCAGCGCGTGGTGGCCGGGCTCGGCAACATCTATGTCTGCGAGGCGCTGCACCGCGCCGGGATCCATCCGCGCCGCATCGCCGGCTCCGTCTCCCGCCCCAGGATCGAGCGGCTGGCCGTCGAGATCCGAGACACGCTGGAGGAGGCGATCGCGGCGGGCGGCTCGACGCTGCGCGACTACCGCCACGCCGATGGGGAGCTCGGCTATTTCCAGCACGCCTTCCGCG
>JBCCSW010000367.1:0-3984 GCA_039199465.1 Pseudomonadota bacterium | reverse complement strand
GTGCCAGAAGGGCCCTCGAAGCTGACGGGTGAGCGCAGCGCCTCGATCACCGCGGCACGGTCCGTCGTGCCGGCCTTCTCCACCGCCTGCGCCCAGAGATAGACGCCTTCGTAGGAGCGCGCCGTCGTCTCGGAGATGTAGTTGATGTCCTCGGACGAGAAGGCGCGCAGATCCTCCACGAACTTCTTGTTCGCCGGCGTGTCGATCTCCTCGAAATAAGCGAAGGAGACGATCATCCCGTTTCCCTCTTCGGCCGAGACGAGCTTGTGCTCGCCGCCGAGCGTGAAGGTGGTCGAGGCCAGCGGGATCTCCTTGTTCACCCCGGCCGCACCGTATTGGCGGTAGAACGAGATATGCGCGGCGCCGACGAGCGCCGACATCACGAAGTCCGGTTTCGCCGTCTGGATCTTCTTGATCGTCGGTCCGAAGTTCGTGACATCGAGCGGGAAGAACTCGACCTCCACGCTCTCACCGCCATTGTCGCGAACGTATTTCTGCACCCAGTCGGCGGTGATGTGGCCGTAGTTGTAATCGGCCGCGATGATGTAGACCTTCTTGCCCCACTTGTTCATCGCATAGGGCACCAGCTTCTCGACCGTTTGGGCAGGCGTCGAGCCTGTGCAGAAGTTGTTGTAGTCGCAGACCCCGCCCTCATAGAGCGTGTTGTAGAAATAGAGCGTCTGAAAGCGGTTCAGCACGGGTCGGATCGCCTCGCGCGAGGCCGAGGTGATGCCGGCATGGACCACGTCGACCCGGTCGCCCGCCGCGGCCTGCGTCGCGAACTGTGTGTAGAACTGGATCGTGGTCTGCGGGTCATAGGCGATCAGTTCGATCGGCCGGCCGAGCAGACCGCCCGCATCGTTGATCTCGGCGACGGCCATCTCGGTCGCCGTCAGCATCGGGCGGCCGAGCAGCTCGAGCCCGCCCGACTGGTCCAGGATCGCCGCCATCTTGATCGGCTCGGCGGCGCGGAGGATCGAAGGCGCGGCAAGCGCGGTCGCCGTGGCGCCCGAGGCTTGCAGGAGGCGGCGCCGCGTGAAGCGCGTCGGGGTCATGGGTCTTCTCCTCTGTCGATCGCGCCCGTCTTCGGCGGGCATGGGTCAAGCGGGCGGCGCATGGGTCGTGGTGGCCCCATGCCGCGCCGTCCGCCTCAGTCGGTCTTGGCTTTCTTGCTGGCCTTCGCGGCGGCGCCGTTCGGCATCTCACCGCCGGCGCCGAGGCGGCCGGCGACTTCGCCCAGACCGCCGCCGACATTCATGCCGATCTCCTCGCCCAGCTTCTGGACGGCGGGCAGCTGCAGCGCCATGCCGAGGATGCCGTCGATCACTTGGTTGACCATCGGGCCGTCGGCTGCGCTGCCGACCCCGCCACCGCTCCCGACACCGCCGTTGATCGCGCCGAAGCCGGTGACGTGGTTGATGCGGATCGAGTCGATCTTCTCGGCAGGCTTGACCATTTCGCGCACCACCTCGGGCAGGGCGTCGATCTTGGCGAGGTCGATCTTCATCTGGACGATGGCATCGGCCTGGGCGTTCTGCGCGCTGAACAGCGCCGCTTCGCCTTCGGCTTGGGCCAGCAGGCGCGCCTTGGCGGCGGCCGCCTTCATCTCCTCGGCCTGCGCCTCAGCCTCCGCCATCGCGCGCACGGTTCCGGCTTCCGAGGCGACGCGCGTGTCGTCGACCGCAGCGGCCTTCTTGGCATCGATCACGGCGAGGGCTTTCACGCGCTCGGCCATCGCGGTCTCCTTCGCGGTGATCACGCGTTCGCGTCCGACGACTTCCGAGGCGATGGCGTCGGCGGCGGCGGCCTGGGCGGTCGCGGCTTCGGCCTTCTTCGCGGCGATCTTCACTTCGCTGTCTGCCTTCGCGCTGCGCTTGGCGAGCTCGGACTGGTAGTCGATCTCGGCCACTTCACGGTCCGACTGGATCTGCTTGGCGCGGACCTCCATGTCGCGCTGGATGCGGGCGTATTCGCGGCGCTCCTCGGCTTCGGCCTGCGCCTCGGCAATCTCGGCCATGGTCTTGGCCCGCGCGGCCTCCACCGCCTTGCCCTGGGACAGCTGCGCTTCCTCTTCCTCCTGCTCGATCAGGAGGCGCCGCTTTGCTGCATCGAGATGGCTCTGGCGCACCGCCGTCTCGGCGGCGTTTTCGATCTCGGCGCGCTCCTTCTTGTTCGTCGCAATCACCTCGGCGAGGCGCCGCATACCGACCGCGTTGAAGGCGTTGTTCTGATCGAGGTTCTGGAAGGGCGTCTGGTCAAGCCGGGTCAGCGAGACCGCCTCCAGCAGCAGACCGTTCGCCTTGAGGCGCGGCTCCAGCACAGTGGCGACCTCGGCAACATATTGGCCGCGATTATCCTGAAGCGTGTCCATCGTATAGGTTGCAGCAACCGAGAGGAGGGCGTCGGTCAGCTTGCCTTCGAGGAGATCGGCAAGGTCGCTCGCGCGGAACGCTTTCGACCCAAGCGCCTGCGCAGCAGTGGCCACGCCCTCAGCCGTAGGCTCGACGCGCACGTAGAATTCGGCTGTGGCGTCGATGCGCAGGCGGTCCTGCGTAATTATCGAGGTCTCGCCCGCACGCTCCACCTCGAGCCGCATCGTGCGCATGTTCACTTCGGCCGTCCGGTTCAGGAAGGGAAGGCTGAACACGCCACCATCCAGCACGACGCGTTGCCCGCCGAGGCCGGTACGCACCAGCGCGACCTCGCGGCTGGCTTTCATGTAGAAGCGGTTCAGCAGCAGGATGACCACGACCACGAAGACGATCGTGCCGAGAACGAGCCAGACCATATCACTACCTCCCCGGGTGAAGCTGTTCGGGCCTCGACCGCAGCTTCCGGTTATTAGCGCTGCAGATTTCGTGCCACATCGGGCATTCGGCCGTGATGCGCGGAGATTCCGCCGCCCCGCCACTAGCTGAAGATGTATCTCTCTGGGCCGTCTTCGGCGAGGGTTGCCTGTTTTCTGTGCAGCTGACCGACTGCACCGCAGTGCCTCGCCTGTTGCTTCATGCGCCGACGCCCGGCGGAGGTCTCCAGAAGACCTGTCCAGTGCAACCGGTGCAGGCTGTGACCTTTGAGCAGGCACCGGCAGTCGCCAAGGTGACGGCGAGGTCCGATCGGGCAAGCCCCGACCCGAGATCTCGGGCGACACCTCCTGTTGCACTGCCGCGGCCCCCGTGACCGGCAAGCCATGCGACGTCCCCGGTGCGAGGGGCTGAACGAACCAGCCCACAGCTCACCGGCCCGGGCCTGCGGCACCCGGGGCTGCGGCAAATGTGAAGCGTTGCACTGGGAGGCATGAAGTGACGCGACCGGCGCGCTACCTCGACGTGCATCACCAGCGCGGAGGGAACGGTGTCGAGCATCGAGGACAACGCCACGGACGATACCGATGTCAGCCGCGCCTGGGAGGACGACAACCAGGCCTGGTGGGACTGGTATGTCTCGCTCGCCGACAATGACGGGGCCGATGCGGCGCCGCTGCAGGAGCTTCCGCCGCTGCCCGACGTCGCGCTGCCGGATGACGAGACCCTGCTTGAAGAACTGTCGACGCCCTATGCGCTCGACCCGGACGCACCCGCCTTCTTTCGAAAGAACGGCTTCATCAAGCTGAAGGACGTCATTTCGGCCGGGGCGCAGATGCGCCTGCGCGGCGAACTCGTGCGGCTGCTCTCGGCGGCGTTCGATACCAAGCTCGACGGGGGTGCCGCGAACCGCTTCCTCAGCCTCGAGATGATCTGGCTGGACAACCCGCTGGTGCGCGCCTTCGTCCTCAGCCCGCGGATCGCCAAGATCTCGGCCGACTTGCTGGGCGTCGAGCGCGTGCGCCTCTACCACGACAACGTGCTGTCGAAGGAGCCGGGCTGCGGCCGCACGCCCTGGCACTACGACGATCACCATTTCCCGCTCGATACCCATGATGTGGTCACGCCCTGGATCCCGGCGCAGCCGATCCCGCTGGCCATGGGTCCGCTCGCCTTCGCC
>JBCCSW010000366.1:0-3991 GCA_039199465.1 Pseudomonadota bacterium | reverse complement strand
GCACGCCGTGGTGGACCTCGTACTTCTCCTTGATGCCGCGGAGGATCGAGAGCGTGTCGACCTCGGACGGCTCGGTGACGAAGACAGGCTGGAAGCGTCGGGCGAGCGCTGCGTCCTTTTCGACATGCTTCTGATATTCGTCGAGCGTGGTGGCACCGACGCAATGCAGCTCGCCGCGCGCCAGTGCCGGCTTCAGCAGGTTGGAGGCGTCCATCGCGCCATCGGCCTTTCCGGCGCCGACAAGAGTGTGCATCTCGTCGATGAACAGCACCACGCCACCCGCGGCACCCTGGATCTCGGACAGGACGGCCTTCAGGCGCTCCTCGAACTCGCCGCGATACTTCGCGCCGGCGATCAGGCTTCCCATGTCGAGTGCCATGAGCTGCTTGTCGCGCAGCGATTCCGGTACGTCACCGTTCACGATGCGGATCGCCAGTCCCTCGGCGATGGCGGTCTTGCCGACGCCCGGCTCGCCGATCAGGACGGGATTGTTCTTGGTGCGCCGGCTCAGGACCTGGATGGTGCGGCGGATCTCCTCATCCCGGCCGATCACCGGGTCGATCTTGCCTTCGCGCGCCGCCTCGGTCAGATCGCGGGCATAGCGCTTCAGCGCCTCGTACTGATCCTCGGCGCCCTGACTGTCGGCCGGGCGGCCCTTGCGCATCTCGGCGATGGCCTGCTCCAGCTTCTGCGGCGTCACGCCGGCATCGGCCAGCACCTTGCCCGCACCGGTGTTCTTGGCGAGCGCCAGCGCCATCAGCAGACGCTCGGCCGTGACGACGCTGTCGCCGGCCTTGGTCGCCAGCTGCTCGGCATCGGCAAGCACGCGGGCGAGGGATTGGTCCATGTAGAGCTGACCGTCGCCGCCGGTGACCTTCGGCACGCGCGCCACTGCAAGGTCGGCGCCCTCGGCCGCCGCGGCCGCATTGCCCCCGGCCGATCCGATCAGGCTTGCCGCCAGCTTGCGGTCGTCGCGCATCAGCGCCGACAGCAGATGCTCGGGCAAGAGCCGCTGATGGCCTGCCGTCATGGCGATCGACTGTGCATTCTGAAGGATCGACCGGGCCCGGTCGGTGAGTTTCTCTAGGTCCATGTCCGTCTCCTGAAGCGTCGACCGTGCCGTCCGCTCAGCAGCCCGTCACGATCACCTTTGACGGCGCGCAGCAGTCGCTGGCGCGTGACGAACATGTGGTGAACGCTGCAGAGGGCCGCAAGATGGACGCGGGCCGCACCCAACGCTGAAATTGAGCGCTATGCGTCTCAGCGGTTGAAAACTGTGGCGATTGGGGCAGTAATGTTGCAGCTGCGTCCCGGAGCGGGACGTTGGGTGGGTGTTGCTTGATAGGAACGGCGGGTTTTGACCCTCCGACATGTCGCGTGTCCCTCAACCATAGCCAAAGAGGGCACTTCATGAACGGTACCGACAAGAACGTGCTGAGCGTGGGACCAGTGGCCATCGCTGCCGCGGCAGTACTGCTGGTAATTGGCGGCGCATTAGGTCTTCGCGCCCTGATCGGCTTCTAGGCTAGGCGATCGGGCGGCAGCGGTCGACACGAACCGCCGCCGCCACCTTCCTCTCTACATTGATTTTTCTCTGTTCAGGGCGCAGGACACATCCAGTGTCATTGGAGTGCGCCCATGGTCGATAC
The DNA here is from genome assembly GCA_039199465.1 of Pseudomonadota bacterium. GTDB lineage: Bacteria > Pseudomonadota > Alphaproteobacteria > Rhodobacterales > Rhodobacteraceae > Thermohalobaculum. The sequence continues at coordinate 2,342 of JBCCSW010000366.1, read as the reverse complement.
AGCCCCTCATCGACAACGCCCCGACCCGCGTCTTCCCGACCCGCGTCTGATCGTGGCGCTCGACGTGGCCGACGCCCTGACGGCCAGCCGGCTGGCCGAGCGGCTAGAGGACAGCGTCGCCTTCTACAAGATCGGGCTCGGCATGCTGACGGGCGGCGGACTAGCGCTCGCCAACGAGCTGAAGAGCGCGGGGAAGCGAATCTTCCTGGACATGAAACTGTATGATATCGGCAACACTGTCGAGGCGGCGGTACGCGGCCTGGCGCAGTTCGAGCTCGATTTCCTGACCGTCCATGGCGACCCGCATGTGGTGCGCGCGGCCGTCGCCGGCAGGGCTGCCGCGCCGACGCGGATCCTGGCCGTCACGGTGCTGACGTCGCTGGATCGCGGCGATCTGGACGAGATGATGATGGCCGAGGGCGATGTCGCGACGATCGCGTTGGAGCGGACGCGGCGAGCGCTGGCTGCCGGCGCCGACGGGGTCATTTCAAGCCCTCACGAGGCTGCAGCCATCAGGGCGCTGCCCGAGGCGGCCGGGCGCCTGATCGTAACCCCTGGCGTGCGGCCGGCCGGCGCGGCCGCGGGCGACCAGAAGCGTGTGGCGACGCCTTCGGCGGCGCTCGCAGCCGGCGCCGATCACGTGGTGGTCGGACGGCCCATCATCGCGGCGCAGGACCCGGCGGCCGCCGCGCGCGCGATCCAGGCGGAAATCGCCTCGCTGGGCTGACGCTCTGAGATCAATCCTGATCGGATCGATCCGCCGCGGGCTGACCCCGCATGCACCCGGCGATATCATCTGGCGATGGCCGACCGTCTGCTCTGCCGTGATTGCCTTAGCCTGCACGAAGCGGGCGCGGTGCCGCGCTGCCCCGCCTGCGGGAGCGCGCGCGTCGTGATCCATCCGGAGCTGGAGACGCTCAGCATCGCCCATGTCGATTGCGACGCGTTCTACGCCTCGGTCGAGAAACGCGAGGACCCGTCGCTGGCGGACAAGCCGCTGATCGTCGGCGGTGGGCGACGCGGCGTCGTGACCACCTGCTGCTACATCGCCCGGATCCTGGGCGTACGCTCGGCGATGCCGATGTTCGAGGCGCTGAAGCGCTGTCCCGATGCCGTGGTGCTGAAGCCGCGCATGGACCTCTATGCCGGTGTCAGCCGCGAGATCCGCGAGGAAATGGAGGCGCTGACGCCGCTGGTCGAGCCGCTGTCACTGGACGAGGCCTTCCTGGATCTGAGCGGGACGACACGATTGATGGGGGCGCCGCCCGCGCTGACGCTGGCGCGCTTCGCGGCGCAGATCGAAGCGCGGCTCGGCCTGACGGTCTCGATCGGCCTCAGCCATAACAAGTCGATGGCCAAGCTGGCGAGCGAGGAGGACAAGCCACGCGGCTTCGCCGTCTTCGGCCGGGCAGAGACCGAGGCGATCCTGGCGCCGCGCTCGGTCCGCCAGATCTGGGGGGTCGGGGCGCGCCTGGCCGAGACGCTGGAGCGCGACGGGCTGCGCACCCATGGCGACATCGCCAAGCGCGACCCGGCCGAGTTGGTGGCGCGCTATGGCTCGATGGGGCTGCGTCTTGCTGCCCTCTCGCGGGGCGAGGACACGCGGCGCGTCGTGCCCGGCGGCGTGGTCAAGAGCATCTCCGCGGAGACGACCTTCGACCAGGATACGAGCGACCTCGACGTGCTCGCGGGCCATCTCTGGCGGCTGACGGTACGAGCCTCGGACCGGGCCAAGGCGAAGAGCCTCGGCGGATCGGGCATCACGCTGAAGCTCAAGACGGCCGGTTTCCGCACGATCAGCCGACAGACCACGCTGAACGTGCCGACCTCCTCGGCCGAGCTGATGTACGAGGCCGGATCCGGGTTGCTGGAGCGGCTGTCCGATCTCGGTCCGTTTCGACTGATCGGCATCGGCTTCTCGCGCCTAACCCCGCTCGAGGCCGGCGTTGCACTGGATGGAGGGGGCGCGGGTCTGGACCTGGACGGGCGGGCATCGCGGCTGAAGGCGGAGGCCGCGAGCGACTCGATCCGGCGGCGTTTCGGTGGCGACGCCATAATTCGGGGCAGGTCGCTGCGATAGGTGATCAGATCATGTGCAAGCTGCACACGTGCTAACCAGTTGTCTCAGCTTGGCACCAGGGATTCGATAACCGGCTCTGCCCACTAGTCTTTTCGTAGTATCTCGCAGCTGCACCCTTGAAATTTGTGCAGTGCAGCGTCATCTTCACGACATGGCGCTTCGGCGTCATCGCCCTTCTCTGGGCGTTTCCTCCCTTAGACTTGGGCCGGGGCAACCCGGCCTTTTTTTCTGCGCAGATTTGCTGCGCACACCGTCGATCATG
>JBCCSW010000365.1:0-4013 GCA_039199465.1 Pseudomonadota bacterium | reverse complement strand
GGCCTCGCGTGCGCCTTCTGCCACCGGTTCGAAGCGGGCGAGGCTCTCGGTTATGGTGGCGTTGATGTTGCGCTGGCTGAACGTCTCGGAGGCGGCGGCGAACACCGCGACCTCGTCGACCCCAGCCGCGATCGCGGTCTGCAGCCCCCGCAAATTGGGCACCAGGGCCGAGAAGCGGACGCCTGGCGGGCGGGCGATCCGAGCCATGACGTCGGTACCGTCGGCCATCTGCGGGACTGCGCGGGGCGAGACGAAGGCAGCGGCCTCGATCCGGGCGAGGCCCGTCGCCGACAGCGCATCGATCAGCGCCACCTTCTCGGCGGTCGCGATGGGGTCGGGCTCGTTCTGCAGACCGTCGCGGGGCCCGACCTCGACGATGGTGAGGCGGCCGGTCATGCGACCTCGCCGGTCCCGTCGGGCTCCAGGCTGACGATCAGTGCACCCTCGGCAACCTGCTGGCCCGGCTCGGCATGCAGGCTCGCGACCATCCCGTCGCGCGGGGCGGTCAGCGCGTGCTCCATCTTCATCGCCTCGATCACGGCGAGGGTCTGGCCCTGGGCGACGGCCACGCCGGCCGTGACGGCGATCTGGGTGACCCGGCCGGGCAGGGGCGCGGCGACGCTGTCTCCGGCCGCCTCCTCTCGCCGGCTGGCCATGGGATCGGGGCGGGAGAGCGTCACGCGCCTGCCCGGACGGGCGATGGTGATCGAGCCCGATGTGCCATCGCCATGGATGGCCACGACCTGCACCCTGTCGCCCGCCGTGACGGCCAGCCAGCCATCGGGGCGCCGAGCGATCGCAAACTCCACGGTCTCGCCATCGACCCGTGCCGTGACGCCGTCGCCGGCGGGAGCAACGTCGACCTGTCGGTCGCCGGTGCCGTGGGCCAGCGTATGGCGGGTGCGTCCCGTACCCCAGGCGCGCCAGCCGGCCCGCGGCGAATCATTGCGTTCGTGCCCGGCTAGGACCGAAGCGGCGGCGGCGATCTCCAGCGCCTCGGCCGCCGCCTCGTCGGCCAGCATTGCGCCACCACGTTCGATCAGCCCGGTGTCGAGGCGCCCCGCCGCGAAGTCTCGATCCGCGAGCAGCCGGGCGAGGAAGCCGATATTCGTCGTGACGCCCGCAACCGCGCTGGCGGCCAGCGCGTGCTGCAGGCGGGCGATGGCGGTGGTTCGGTCGGGCCCGTGGGCGATCAGCTTGGCGATCATCGGATCGTAATGCGGGGTGACGGTGTCGCCCTCGGCGATGCCGGCATCGACCCTGATGCCGGGCATGGGCTCTTCGCCGCCGAGGCGAAGACGATTGAGCCGGCCCGTCTGCGGGATGAAGCCGCGACCCGGATCTTCGGCATAGAGCCGGGCCTCGACGGCATGGCCGTCGATCCCGATCGCTGCCTGCGCCGGCAGGGCGGCGCCCGTGGCGATGTCGAGCTGCAGGCCGACCAGATCCAGGCCGGTGATCGCCTCGGTCACCGGGTGCTCGACCTGCAGCCGGGTGTTCATCTCCATGAAGTAGAAGCCTGCCACGGCTGCCGTATCGTCCCTCGCGCGGGCGGCGAGCGCCGCGCCGTCGACGATGAACTCCACCGTGCCTGCGCCGACATAGCCGCAGGCGCGTGCCGCCGCCGTCGCAGCCTCGCCCATGGCCGCACGGAAGGCGTCGGTCATGCCGGGGGCCGGGGCCTCCTCGATCACCTTCTGATGGCGCCGCTGCGCCGAGCAGTCGCGTTCGAACAGGTGGATCGCCCGGCCCTGGACGTCGGCGAAGACCTGCATCTCGATATGGCGGGGATTGTCGATCCACTTCTCGACAAGCACATGGCCGTCGCCGAACGAGGCCTCTGCCTCGGAGCGTGCGCGCGACAGCGCCTCGGCGAAGGCTGCGGGATCGGCGACGCGGCGCATGCCCTTGCCGCCACCGCCGGCACGCGCCTTGATGAGGACTGGATAGCCGATCCGCTCGGCTTCGGCGGCGAGGCGGTCGGGATCCTGATCGCTGCCGTGATAGCCGGGCACGACGGGCACGCCCGCCTGCTCCATCAACGCCTTGGCGCGGTCCTTGGCCCCCCTGGCGCGGATCGCCTCGGGCGGCGGGCCGATCCAGGTCAGTCCGGCGGCAGTGACCGCTTCGGCGAACGCGGCGTTCTCGGCCAGGAAGCCATAGCCTGGATGCACGGCATCGGCGCCGGTGGCGCGCGCCGCCTCGACGATCCGGTCGATGCGCAGATAGCTCTCGGCCGAGGGCGCGGGGCCGAGCCTGAAGGCGGCATCTGCCTCGCGCATATGCGGCGCGCCGGCATCGGCATCGGAGAAGACGGCGACCGTGGCGATACCTCGCGCGCGGGCGGTGCGGGCGATCCGGCAGGCGATCTCGCCGCGATTGGCGATCAGAAGGCGGGTGATCATGACGTCTGCAGGGGTAGGCCGATCCGGCGCGGTGGGAAAGGGGGGGGCCGCTAGCGCTTGGCAGGCAGCACGGTCGCAACGGCGGGCAGGACAGTCGAGACGGCCGCTCGCGGCAGATCGGTCAGCACCAGCCTCACAGGCCCGAGGGAAGCCGGATCGGCATTGCGCGCCGTCTCGACCGCCAGCGCGACCGTGTCGAGCCCGCCGAAGAACAGACGATCGCCGGCGGCGATGTCGATCTGCCCGGTGCTCGACACGTTGCTGGCCGCGGTCGGATGCCGCGCGACGACCTTTGGATCGGCCGTGAACACATCGTCGACCCGTGGCGTCCGGAAGGCGCTCGGGCGCCTCACATCCGGAAGACGCCGAAGCGCGTCTCGGGGATGGGAGCATTCAGGCTGGCCATCAGGCTCAGGGCAATAGCCTCGCGGGTGCGGGCGGGCGTCAGAATGCCGTCGTCCCAGAGACGGGCGGAGGCGTAGAGCGGGTGGGCCTGTTCCTCGAACTGATCCAGGATGGGTTGCTTGAAGGCGGCCTCCTCGACATCGCTCCAGGCGCCGCCCTTGCGCTCGATCCCCTCGCGCTTGAGCGTGGCCAACACGCCCGCCGCCTGGAAGCCCCCCATGACCGAGATGCGGCTGTTCGGCCAGGTCCAGAGGAAGCGCGGATCATAGGCCCGCCCGCACATGCCGTAGTTGCCCGCACCGAAGCTGCCGCCGACCAGCAGCGTGATCTTCGGCACCTCGGCACAGGCGACGGCGGTCACCAGCTTGGCGCCGTGGCGCGCGATGCCCTCGTTCTCGTAGCGCCGGCCGACCATGAAGCCGGTGATGTTCTGCAGGAACAGGATCGGCACGCGGCGCTGACAGCAGAGCTCGACGAAATGCGCGCCCTTCACCGCGCTCTCGCCATAGAGGATGCCGTTGTTGGCGAGGATGCCGACGGGGAGGCCCATGATTTCGGCAAAGCCCGCCACCAGGGTCTCGCCGAAGCGCGCCTTGAACGGGTCGAAGACCGACGCGTCGACGAGGCGCGCGATGATCTCGTGGATGTCGAAGGGGATGCGGGTGTCGGGCGGCAGGATGCCCGCGATCTCGCCCGGGTCATAGGCGGGTGCGGGGCCAGCGGGCAGGGTGGCGGGGGGCAGGTTAAGGCGCAGCACGGCCCGGCGGGCCAGCTCCAGCGCATGGGCATCGTCCTCGGCCAGATGGTCGGCGACGCCCGAGATGCGGGTATGGACATCGCCCCCGCCCAGATCCTCGGCCGTGACGACCTCGCCGGTGGCGGCCTTCACCAGCGGCGGGCCCGCGAGGAAGATGGTGCCCTGTTCGCGCACGATGATCGCCTCGTCCGCCATGGCCGGCACATAGGCGCCACCGGCCGTGCAGCTGCCCATCACGACCGCGATCTGGGCGATGCCGGCGGCCGACATGCGGGCCTGGTTGAAGAAGATGCGGCCGAAATGGTCGCGGTCGGGGAATACCTCGTCCTGGCGCGGCAGGTTCGCGCCGCCGCTGTCGACGAGGTAGATGCAGGGCAGACGGCAGGCCTCGGCGATCGCCTGGGCGCGCAGGTGCTTCTTCCCGGTGATCGGGAAGTAGCTGCCGC
>JBCCSW010000364.1:0-4028 GCA_039199465.1 Pseudomonadota bacterium | reverse complement strand
CTTCCAGGGCGCCGACAGGTCCTTATAGGCCGCGAGCGCCGCGACCAGCGCGCCGACCGTCAGATCGCCGGTGATCGCCAGATAGCCGCCGATCGAAAAGAAGAAGAACGGCGTCAGCTGCGTGATGAAGTTGTTGATGAACTTCATGAAAAACTTCTGGCGATAGATCCGGTAGCGGATCTGGTACAGCGTGCCGAGCCGCGCGCTGACCTCGGCCAGTTTACGTCGCCAGCCGCCATGGACGCGCAGCTCGCCCGCACCGGCGGCGTTCTCGCCGATCTGCTCGGCCAGCCGGCGCACCTCGCGCACCCGCGCCTTGTTCAAGAGGTTGATCCGCCGTTGCAGCATGGGGATCAGCCAGGCCTGCAGCGGGATCAGCGCGACGGCCGCAAGGCCCAGCCAGGGGTTCTGCAGGAACAGGAAGGTCACGATGGTCAGCATCATGCCACCCTGGAAGACGGGCTGAGCGACCAGGTCGCCCATGATGCCGCCCAGCGGCTCGGCCTCGGCCGTCACCATGCTCACCAGCTCACACTGGCTGGTGCGGCGGAACTCGCGCTGGGGGAAGCGCAGGATGCGGTGGATCAGGGTGTAGCGGAAGCGGCGCAGCAGCCGCTCGGCCAGCACGCCCTTCATCGTGTTGACCTGCATCTTCATCAGCCCCTGTCCCAGCACGGCGAGCAGGAAGCCACCGCAGAGCAGGGCGAGGAACTGGAGCTGCGTGAACTCGACGCCCAGAACCGGGCGCATGCCCTCGCCGCCGCCGATGGCATCGTTGATGATGCGTTTGGGCAGCTCGAGGCTGGCGTAAAGCAGCGGGAAGGAGAGCACCGTCACGCCCAGCAGAACGAACTGCTGGCGCCACGAGTGCTTCCAGATGAACGCGAAAATGCTGCGCTCCATGGGTCCGGCCTTTTACAGATATGCCTGTGGCGCGGCGGGAAGCAGGGCTGCTCGGCGCGGCGGCGATGCTGGATATCTAGGCCCGAAACGCGCGAAGCGAAGGTGTTGCAGGGCAAAGGCTTGTATCCTGCAACTCAACAATGCGTCCCTTGCAGAGGTCGAACGCGCGCCGACGCCACGTCTTGATCGTCGCCGTATCGCCCGTAAGGTGCCCATCAACGACATAAACCAAGGGAGGACGACCTGATGAACCGCACCCTCGTCGCGGCCGGGACGGCGCTTGTACTGGCGCTTGGTACGCTGTCGGCCCAGGCGGCCGATGTCACGCTGCGCATCTCGCTGCAGCTGCCGCTGAAAAGCCATCTCGGCCAGAACCTTGAACTGTTCAAGCAAGAGGTCGAGAGCGCATCGGGCGGCGAGATCGCGGTCGAGATCTATGACAGCGCCCAGCTCTACAAGGACAAGGAAGTGCCCGCCGCCGTCGGATCGGGCGCGATCGAGATGGGCGTCGCGTCGCTGACCCGCTATGTCGGCGACATCCCGGCCGTCGACATCTTCTACATGCCCTTCCTGCTGAATACCGAGGAGAAGGTGCGCGCCGCCGTCGCCCCGGGCTCGCCGATCCGCGGGCCGATCGACGAGGCGATCACGGACACCGGCTCGACTGTGCTGTGGTGGCAGGCCTATGGCGGCGCGATCCTCCTCTCGAACGGCGGGCCGCTGAAGACGCCCGCCGATATGGAGGGCAAGAAGGCCCGTGTTTTCGGCAAGACGCTGGGCGATTTCGTCACCGCCACCGGCGGTGCGCCGACGCTGATCTCGGGCTCGGAACAGTACCTCGCCTATCAGCGCGGTACGGTCGATATCGGTATGACCGGCGTCTCGGGCGTGAAGTCGCGGAAGCTGTGGGAGGTGATGGACACCATCACCGTCACCAACCACGCGGATATCGAGTTCATCGTGGTCGCGAACACCGAGTTCTTCGAGGGCCTGTCGGCCGAGCATCAGCAGATCATCCGCGATGCCGCGCTGACGGCCGAAAACGACGTGCGCGACCGCATGGCCGCGATCGAGGCAGAGGCCTATGCCGCGGCCGAGGCCGAGGGCATGGCGATCTACCGCCCCACCGCGGCCGAGATCGAGGCGTGGAAGGCGGCCGCACAGCCCGTCTACGACAATTACCGCGAGGAGGCGGGCGATATGGGCGCCGCTATGCTGGAGGCCGCCGACAGCCTCGGCGGTTCCTGACCCCGATACCGGGCTGCGCCTGAGCGCGCGGCCCGGACCCACCTCCGCATCTCTCCATGCACCTGTTCTCCGTGTTCATCACCGGCCTCGCCTGGGTCGCGGCGCTGCTGCTCGTCGCGACTGGCGTGATGCTGACCTACGAGGTTGTGGCCCGGTATTTCTTCACCGCGCCCACGATCTGGGCGGCGGAGCTCAGCCAGATGTGCCTAATCTGGGCCTCGCTGATCGCCATGCCCTGGGCGCTGGCCGCGCGGCGCCACATCGCCGTCGACGCCGTGGTCGGCCTGCTGCCGGCGCCCGCGCGTCGCGTGACCGAGAGCATCGCGATGGCCGTGGTCTTCGCCTTCGCCGCGATCTCGGCGGTCTACGGCGCGCGCATCTTCTATGACAGCTTCGAGCGCGGGCGCACCACCGGCTCGATGCTGGACCTGCCGGCCTGGATCAACGAATTGGCGATCCCGTTCGGCATGGCGCTTCTGGCCGTGCAGGCGGTGATCGAACTGATCCGCGCCTGGGGGCCCGAGGGCGTGCCAGCCGCGACGCATGGGTCGTGCGAGTGACCGTCGTTCTGATCCTGCTGGCGCTGTTCGCGCTGCTTCTTTTGCGCGTCCCGGTCGCCTTCGCGCTGGGCGGGTTGGGGCTGGCGCTGCTGATCGCGGGCGGGTTCTCGCCGCTGATGGCGCCGCAGGCGGTGCTGTCGACGCTGGACGGGTTCATCCTGCTCGCCGTGCCGCTGTTCCTGCTGATGTCCAACGTGCTGCTGAAGGGTGGCGTCGGCTCGGACCTGTTCGCCGCCGTCCAGGCCTGGGTCGGCCACTGGCCGGGCGGTCTGGCGGTCGCCACCATCCTGTCCTGCGCGATCTTCGCGGCGATCTCCGGCTCCTCGGTCGCGACGGCCGCCACGATCGGCACCGTCGCGATACCCGAGATGCTGAGCCGTGGCTACGGCAAGTCCTTCGTCTATGGCCTGCTGGCGGCCGGCGGCACGCTCGGCATCCTGATCCCGCCCTCGATCCCGATGATCGTCTACGGCTTCATCACCGAGGAATCGGTGATCGCCCTGTTCCTGGCCGGCATCGGCCCAGGCCTGCTGCTGGTAGCGCTCTTCGTGATATTCGCCATCCTGCATGCGCGCGTGACCGGCGGCTATACGCCGGTGCCACCTGCGCCGATGGGCGAGCGTTGGCGGACATCTCTCCGCGCGCTGCCCTCGATCGCGCTCGCCGCGCTGGTGATCGCCGGCATCTATTCCGGGGCCTTCACGCCGACCGAGGCGGCCGCCATCGGCTTCGCCGCCGCACTGGTGATCACGGGCGCTATCCTGCGCACCCTGACCTGGACCGGCCTGCGCGAGGCGGTGTTCGAGAGCATGGTGACCACCGTCGCGATCCTCCTGATCGTCGCCGGCGCCAAGGTCTTCGGCAAGGCGATCACGCTCTACCGTATCCCGCAGGACATCTCGGCCTTCATCGGCCAGACCATCGAGACGCCGCTTGCCTTCATTCTGGTCGTCTGCGTCGTGCTGCTGCTGATGGGCCTGGTGTTCGAGGCGCTGTCCATGGTCCTGATCATGACGCCGGTGCTGTTGCCGGCCGCGATGGGGCTTGGCTTCGATCCGATCTGGTTCGGCATCTACATGGTGATCATGGTCGAGTGCGCGCTGATCACCCCGCCGGTGGGGCTGAACCTCTATGTCATCCAGGCGGTGGCGCGAGCACCGCTCGGCCAGGTGGCGCGCGGCGTCTTGCCTTTTCTGCTCATGATGCTGGCAAGCGTCGGCGTGCTCTACGTCCTGCCCGACCTCGCCCTCTACATCCCCTTCAAGCTGTGAGGCCCTGATGCGCCCGACCACCGCCGACCGCCTGCGCGCGCTGCTG
>JBCCSW010000363.1:0-4037 GCA_039199465.1 Pseudomonadota bacterium | reverse complement strand
GTCGTCGCGGCGGGGCCCGGGCGCGGCGCACGGCGCTCTAGGGCATGAAGACCTTTCCACCCGAGCGCATCATCTGCCTGACCGAGGAGACGGTCGAGACGCTCTATCTTCTGGGAGAGGACGCGCGGATCGTCGGCGTCTCGGGCTATGCTGTAAGGCCACCGCGGGTACGGCGCGAGAAGCCGCGCGTCTCAGCCTTCACCTCGGCCGATATCCCGAAGATCCTGGCGCTGCAGCCCGACCTGGTCCTGACCTTTTCCGACCTGCAGGCCGAGATCGCGGCCGAACTGATCCGCGCGGGCGTCACGGTGACGGCCTACAACCAGCGCAGCGTAGCCGGTGTCCTCGCGATGATCCGCCATCTCGGCGCCAGCGTGGGCTGCGAGCGGCGCGCCTCCGGCCTGGCCGACGACTATCGGCGACGGCTCGATGCGGTGGCAGAACGGGCTGAGGGCGGACCCCGCCCGGGTGTCTATTTCGAGGAATGGGACGACCCCATGATCTCCGGCATCGCCTGGGTTTCGGAACTGATCGCGATCGCCGGCGGGCGCGACGTCTTTCCCGACCGCGCAGCGCACGCCGCGGCCGGCGAGCGCATCGTCACCTCCGAGGCGGTGATCGAGGCCGCGCCGGATGTCATCCTCGCCTCGTGGTGCGGCAAGAAGGTGCGGCCCGAGAAGATCGCCGCGCGCCCCGGATGGGCGGCGATCCCGGCGGTCGCCGCGGGCCGCATCACCGAGATCAAATCGCCGCTGATCCTGCAGCCCGGCCCGGCGGCGCTGACCGACGGCCTCGATGCCATCGTGTCCGCGCTAGAGGCGTTTCGCGCAGGGGCACCGGCCTGACCGCCCCGCTCGTCAGCGGCCCCATGCGCCCGCAGCGGCGGACCAGACGAGGCGATGTTCGCAGCATCGGCAGCCGATCGCCGGATCGTGGTGGATCAGCACGCAACGCCTGTCCGACGCAGCGCGATCTTGGACCGATGCGCACAGGTCGATAGACGTCGTGAAGATCCAGTCGCCGATACGGTTAACCTCCGTGCCAGCCATCGTCTCCATCGACCGTCTCTCCAAGACCTACGCCTCGGGCTTCGAGGCCCTGCGCGAGGTATCGCTCGAGATTCAGGAGGGCGAGATCCTAGCGCTGCTCGGCCCGAACGGCGCCGGCAAGACGACGCTGATCTCGGTCATCTGCGGGATCGTCACGCCGAGCACCGGGCGCGTGAGCGTCGGCGGCCACGACGTGATCAGTGACTTCCGTGCGGCGCGACGGCTGTTAGGTCTCGTGCCGCAGGAACTGGTGCTGGAGCCGTTCGAGACGCCGATGACGACGGCGCGTTTCAGCCGCGGCCTGTTCGGCCATGCGCGCGACGACGAGCGCATCGAGGCGGTGCTCCGCGAGCTTTCGCTCTGGGAGAAACGCGACAGCCAAAACCGCGAGCTGTCCGGCGGCATGAAGCGTCGCGTCCTGATCGCCAAGGCGCTGTCGCATGAGCCGACGGTGCTGTTCCTCGACGAGCCCTCGGCCGGGGTCGATGTCGAGTTGCGCAAGGAGATGTGGGCGATCGTCGAGCGGCTGCGCGAACGCGGCGTGACCATCATCCTCACCACGCATTACATCGAGGAGGCGGAGGCGATCGCCGATCGGATCGCGGTCATCAACAAGGGCGAACTGCTGCTGGTTGAGGATAAGGCGACGCTGATGAAGCGCTTCGGCCGCAAGTGCCTGCGCGTGGAACTGAGCGAGCCTTGCGACGCGATCCCGGGTGCCCTGGCCGGCTATGCGCTCGAGCGCTCAGACGACGGCATGGTGCTCAGCTACACCTACGATACGCAGGGCGATCGGACCGGTATCACCGGCCTGCTCAACGACCTGCGTGACGCAGGCTTGACGCTCCGCGACGTGCAGACGGCGCAAAGCTCGCTGGAAGACATCTTCGTCGACCTCGTGAGGGACGACGCATGAACCTCTATGCGATCCGCGCGATCTATCTCTACGAGATGTCGCGCACATTCCGCACGCTGGCGCAGAGCGTCGTGTCGCCGGTTCTGTCCACCTCGCTCTATTTCGTCGTCTTCGGATCGGCGATCGGCTCGCGGATCGAGAGTGTGGAGGGGGTCAGCTATGGCGCCTTCATCGTGCCCGGGCTCGTCATGCTCACCGTGCTGACGCAGAGCGTCGCGAACGCCTCTTTCGGGATCTATTTTCCGCGTTTCCTGGGCACGGTCTACGAGCTCTTGTCGGCGCCCGTCAGCCATGTGGAGATCGTTGTCGGCTATGTCGGGGCGGCCGCGACCAAATCGCTGATCATCGCGCTGATCATCCTGGCCACGGCGAGCCTTTTCGTGCCTCTGCGCATCGAGCATCCGGTCTGGATGCTGGCGTTCCTCGTCCTCTCCTGCATCTCGTTCAGCCTGTTCGGCTTCATCATCGGCCTTTGGGCCAAAGACTTCGAGCAGCTTCAGTTCGTGCCGCTGCTGGTGATCACGCCGCTCGTCTTTCTGGGCGGCAGTTTCTACTCGATCTCCATGCTGCCGCCGGTCTGGCAGACCGTCACGCTGTTCAATCCGGTTCTCTACCTGGTCTCGGGCTTCCGCTGGAGCTTCTACGGGACGGCAGACGTGCCGGTGGCGGTCAGCCTGGTGTGCATCTTCGCCTTCCTGCTCGCCTGCCTCCGCGTGATCTGGTGGGTGTTCAAGACGGGTTACCGGCTGAAGAGCTGACGGCGCACGTCAAACGCCGTTCGACGCATCAGAGCAGCGACCGAAGTGCTCGTGTTCCGCCCCTCATCAGACAAAAGAGTCGATCATTCACCGCGCGTTCTGCACACCGTATTCGAGTTTCCCGGTCGCATTTCGCTCGGCGGCATCTTCGGTCGGGCCAGGGCGCCACGGCGCGGCGAACGGCTGACCCACGCTGATCGACGGGTATCGCCAACTCTCCGCCAACCGTCCTTAAGCCATGGGCCCGTTAGTGGCCGGGGCTGTCCGCGTCGGCCTCGATGCTGCCTCGGTCCAGGGCCGCCGACCAGGTCGCGAGGACCGGCGTCGCGCCGTGGCTGCGGGCGCGTTGGCGGATCGCGTTGCGAAGCGCCGCGCGTTCGATCCGGGTCGAGGCTGGGACCTCTTCCGGCGCCTGGCCCTCGTCCATCGCCGCCCAGACACGGTGTTTCATCGCCAGATAGCCGGGCGGTCCCCATCGCGTCAGCAAGCTTTGGAAACGCTCGAACAGCGCCGGGTCGAAATCGCGGTCCTGCCCAAGCGGCGTCATCGTCGGGTTGCCGGGATGCAAAGTCGCGCCGGGCATCAGACCCTCCGGCACGGGGATGTTGGCGGAATGGGTCCGGCCCGCCGCCATCAGCTTCGGCAGAACATGGGTATGCGGCCCAAGCGGCGAGACCCCGCCCGTGTCGGGGCCGCCGATCTTCTGGAACACCTCGCAGCGCCCGACTGCCGACAGCGCCACGCGGTGGGGATGGGCCTTCAGGATCGCGCCCATCGCGGGGTTGCCCGGGTCGAACAGCGAGCGGCCGGCCTCTCGCCGCAGCAGCGCCACCAGATCTGGTGCCGCCGTCCGGATGCAGAAGTCCACATTGGCCTGGCCGAGCCCCATGTCGAACAGGATCGCCTCCCGGTCCTCGGGGCGGATGGCATCGGGGTCGGGGCCGAGTTCGGTCAGCACGGTGCGCCCGTCACGGCGCGCGCGCTCGGCAGGCAGGCAGAGGACGAGCCCGTGCTGCCAGCGCTCGGGGTTCTTGCTCAGCGCCTCCCACGCGACCGGCACAACGTCTTCCACGCGCTCGATCCGGATGGCGCCGCGGGCGGTGGCGCGGGTCAGCGGTCCGGTCACGACGGCGGCCTCGCCCGCATCGTGATGGAACTCGGCGATCGCGCCGAAGGAGCCGATGCTCCAGCCCGCCTGCCAATCGCCGAGATGGGTCTCCAGCACCGCGCCGAGCTCAGCCATGTCGTCCTCCCTGTTCCGCCATCCACTCTCGCGTGCCGCGCCCGACCGCGTCTAGCACCGCCCGGCCGAGC
>JBCCSW010000362.1:0-4115 GCA_039199465.1 Pseudomonadota bacterium | reverse complement strand
CGCGGGGCCGGCAGCAGGGGCTTCGTCGGGCGCAGGGCCATGGCCCGCCCGGTATGCCGCCCAGAGATCCGGACGTCGTTCGCGCGTCAGCCTTTCAGCCTCGGCACGGCGCCAGCGGGCAATGCGGTCATGGTGGCCGGAAGTCAAGACCTCGGGGATCTCGCGCCCCTCCCAAATCTGCGGTCGTGTGTACTGCGGATGCTCCAGCAGCCCGGCGGCGAAGCTCTCCTCCTCGACCGATGCGGCATTGCCCAGCACGCCGGGGCGGAGCCTCAGCACCGCATCCAGCAGCGCCATCGCCGCGATCTCGCCGCCCGACAAGACGTAGTCGCCGATCGAGACCTCGATCAGCCCGCGCGCGTCCAGCACCCGCTGGTCCACGCCCTCGTAGCGCCCGCAGAGCAGGACGACACCCGGCCCGCGCGCGAGATCTGCCGCCATGCGCTGGTCGAGCGGCCGGCCGCGTGGCGAGAGATAAAGCGCCGGGCGTGTCGGGCCGCCCGCGTCTTGCCGCCGGGCCGCGTCGACGGCAGCGCCCACGACATCGGCGCGCATCACCATGCCTGCCCCGCCGCCGGCCGGCGTGTCATCGACGGTGCGATGCCGGTCGGTCGCGAAGCGGCGGATATCGATGGTGTCGAGCGCCCAGTGCCCGTCCTTCAAGGCGCGCCCGATCAGCGAATGGCCGAGCGAGCCCGGGAACATCTCGGGAAACAGCGTCAGCACGGTCGCGGCGAAGGCATCCGGCCGCGCACGCTCCTGCAGCAAGGGGCGCGGCGTGGCCGAGACGCGCGGGCGCAGCATCCCGGCGGAACGGGGCTTCTTCTCCTCGCCCATCACCCGGTCGCTTGCAGCGAGTGGGCTGCCGCGTCGCCCAGCGCGTTGGCGGCATGCGGCAGGCGCACCGTCCGGCGGGCGTCGCAGTCCCCGCCCCGCTGCGCGAGGGTGTCGGCAGGGCGCGCCTCACCCGTCGCCTGTGGCAGCCCGCGCGTAGGCGTGGTCGCAAGCCCCGAGGCGTCGCCATCGTGCTCGCCATGGCACTCGGCAATGGCGGCCGTGCCGATGGGCCCCCACTCCGTGCCCAGCAGGCGATGCGCAGCCTGCAGCACCGTGTCGTGGCGCTGGGGATAGCTCGCCCACTCCACGGTCAAGATCCGCCCTTTCCCGCAAGATCGCTTGATCTGGCAGTAGAGACGTCCTCGCCCTGAGCCCCGGCGGCGCCCTTGCTATCCCCGTCGTCGGCGGCGTCGGCGTCGGCGGTGTCCTCGGGCAGATCGACGACCATGACACCCGAAGCCAGATCGACCGTGGGTACCGCCCAGCGGGTGAAGGGCACGGCGATCTCGCCACCCTGGCCGACGATCTCGATCACGTCGCCGGCGCCGTGATCATGGATCGCCCGCACCCGCCCCAGCGGCGCGCCGCCGGTGTCGCGCGCCTCCAGCCCGATCAGATCGGCATGGTAGAACTCGTCATCCGGCAGGCCGGGCAGGCGCGCGCGGGCGACATAGAGGCGCGTGCCCTTGAGTGCCACTGCCGCCTCGCGCGTGGTGATGCCCGAGAGCCGGGCGCCGAAGCCCTCCTTGATCGGCTTGGTCAGGCGCACGGCGAAGTGCTGCGCGCCGTCCTCGGTCTCCAACGGGCCGTAGCCGGCGATGGCCTCGGGCGTCGCGCAGAACGACTTAAGCCGGACATCGCCGCGTACGCCATGGGCGCCGGCGATGGCGCCGACGCAGACCCGGCGCGCGCCGGCCGTGCTGTCTGGATCGGGCATCGTCCGGTCCGGCCCCGTCAGCGCCGCAGCCGGGCGCTCAGCCCTCGGCCTTCTCGGTCTCGTCGGCCGGCGCATCTTCCGCAGCCGGTGTCTCGGGCGCTGCCGCCGCTTCGGCCTCGGCGGCTTTCAGCGCCTCTTCCTTCTCGGCGCGTTCCTTAGCGCGCTCCTGCGCCTTCTTTCCCGGCTCGGCCTTCTTCGGGTTCGAGCGCTCGGCCTTCTCGCGCAGGCCCGCGGCTTCCAGGAACCGCGCGACCCGGTCGGTCGGCTGCGCGCCGACGCCCAGCCAGTGCTGCACGCGCTCGACATTCATCTGCACGCGGCTCTCGCTGTCCTTGGGCAAGAGCGGGTTGTAGGTGCCGAGCTTCTCGATGAAGCGGCCGTCGCGCGGCATGCGGCTGTCGGCGGCGACGATGCGGTAGAACGGCCGCTTCTTCGAGCCGCCCCGGGCGAGCCGGATCTTGATGGACATTGGTTTTCTCCGTGGTTGTCAGGGAACGACCCGCTCGCGGTTGCGGCTGCAGCCGCCTTCTGCAGGGTCGGGATGGCGAAACCTGTCAGGTTTCAGGGCAGGAGAGGCGCTCGCGCCCTCCCGGTCGTCGGCGACGTCGGCTGCGCGGCCGCCGTCGGATGCCGGATGGGCATCAGCGCAGGCGCGGCGCGGCGCGATGCGTGGCGCCCGCTGTCTGTCGCAGGCGCCGGTCACGTGCGGTCCTTGCGGATGCTCTGATGGTGGCGGATCACTTCGTCGACGATGAAGCGCATCACCTTGCGCGCGAAGTCGGGGTCGAGACCGCTGTCCGCGCACATCCGCTCCAGCCTTTCGATCTGGCGCGCCTCGCGCACCGGATCGGCGGGGGGCAGGGCATGGGCTGCTTTCAGCCGGCCGACCTCCTGCGTGCATTTGAACCGCTCGGCCAGCGTGTGCACCAGGATGGCGTCCAGATTGTCGATCGAGTGGCGGAGCCCCGCCAGCACGACGGCCGCCCGCGCCGTCTCGTCGGTGGGGTCGTGGGCGCTCTCGTCAACGGTGTTGCCCGCCCCGCCCGCCGTCAGAGGATCGGTCATGCCGGCTCTCCCTGCTCGCTCGTGTCCGAGGCGGTATCCCGGCCGATCGGCAGGGCGCTGGTGGGCGCGAGGCGGTAGACATCGCGCTCGATCGCGTCGGGGAAGCGCTCGCGCGCGATCACGACGCCGCCGAGCCGCTTGGCCAGCCGATGCGCCGGTAGATTGCCGTCCTGGATATGCGTCTCGACCGAGGGCCAGCCGAGCGAGTTGATCGCGAAGGACAGGATGGCACGCGAGGCCTCCAGCGCGAGGCCGGTCCCGCGCGAGTGGGGCAGCAGCCACCAGGTCATCTCGTGGCGGGGCCAACCCTCGGGATGCGAGAGGCCTGTGCCACCCACGACCTGACCGTCGTCGCGCCGCACCAGCATCCAGATGCCGAACTGCTTCAGGTGCCAGTGGCCGATATCCTCGGCCAGCCGGCGCCAGACTTGGTCGCGGCGCAGGACGCCGCCCTTCCAACGCGCGGCCTCGCTGTCGGTGTAGAATGCCGTATAGGCGGGCAGATCCCGCGACTCCGGCGCGCGCAAGGTCAGTCGCTCGGTATCAAGGCGCGGGAACTGCCTCATGACGCGACCATCGTGGCGACGGCCTCGGGGCCCGGATGGCGATAGATCCGCATCGCGCCGTAGTCGTCATGGACGAAATCGCCGTCGTGGCGCGCGCCCATCCGCTCGGCCAGCGTGATGGAGCGGGTGTTGTCTGGGTCGATCAGGCTGATCGCCGTGGTCCAGCCGAGCGTGCGATAGACCCAGTCGCGCGACGCCTCGGCCGCCTCGCGGGCAATGCCGCGGCCCTCGGCATGGCCGAGCAGGGTCCACCCGATCTCGGGCTCGGGCCAGCCGCCCGGGAACCAGGGGCCGACCATGCCGCAGAGCGTCTCATCCGCCTTCAGGTCGATCGCCCACATGCCATAGCCGCGCAACGCCCAATGGCCGAGATAGGTGGCGAGGCCGCGCCAAACGGCGTTCGGCGATTGTTGCCCGCCGACGAACCGCGTCCGCTCGGTCCGGTTGAAGGCCACCCACGCGTCGAGATCGCGCTCGGCCGGCGCACGCAGGCGCAGCCGCGCCGTCTCGATGACGGGGATATCGAGCGTGAGGCCGGTCATCCGGCGCGCCCGGCCAGGGTCGGGCGGCGCTTGCAGGCGAAGGGCTCGGTGCCGTAGTGCTGCGCCGACGGGCATGCCTAGCCGCCGCGCGCCGCCCAGCCGCGCAGGGTCAGCCGCACCGCCTCGCACGCCCGCGACCCAACGGCGGTGATAGGATTTGCGGCGGCG
>JBCCSW010000361.1:0-4117 GCA_039199465.1 Pseudomonadota bacterium | reverse complement strand
GCCTGCGTCACGCGGCCGTCCGCATCGGTGTCGACGGCGTCGAACATGCGTGCGGCAAATCGGCCCTGCGCATCGGCGGGCGTCGCGGTCACCGCTGCGGCGGTGCCAAGCAGCATCAGCGCCGCCAGACTCTGTCGGGTCATCCCGGTCCTCCATGGCTCGCCGCCCGTTCGGCGGGCGACAGGTCGATTACGCCCGGCGACCGGCTTCCTTACGCTAAGGCCGAACTTTTTTACCGGGCGGGAAGCGGGCTGGACGGCGTGCGGGCCTGCGGCTAAGCGCGGCTGAGGCTTGCCCGAGGTGCAAACCGCAACGAATTGTCGGCACGAGAACAGAATAGCGGGAGGAGCGTTATGGGCATCGAGGCCTGCCACAACTTCCATGATTTCAGGGCGCTGGCGAAGCGGCGGCTGCCCTCGCCGATCTTCAACTACATCGATGGTGCTGCCGATGACGAAGTGACCTATCGGCACAACACCGAGAGCTTCGAGCGCTGCGATCTGGTGCCCAACGTGCTGCGCGGCGTCGAGGAAATCGACATGTCGGTCACCGTGATGGGCCAGCAGCTCTCGATGCCGATCTACTGCTCGCCGACCGCGCTGCAGCGCCTGTTCCACTACGATGGCGAGCGGGCGGTGGCCGCGGCCGCCTCGAAGCACGGTACGATGTTCGGCGTCTCCTCGCTCGGTACGGTCAGCCTTGAGGAGCTGCGCAAGCAGTACTCCACGCCTCAGGCCTACCAGTTCTACTTCCACAAGGATCGCGGGCTGAACAAGGCGATGCTGGAGCGCGCCAAGGAGGCCGGGGTCGACGTCATGATGCTGACCGTCGACACCATCACCGGCGGCAACCGTGAGCGCGACAAGCGCACCGGCTTCTCGATCCCGATGAAGCTGACGCTGGGCGGTATGGCGCAGTTCGTGCTGAAGCCGCGCTGGGGCATCGACTACGTGACGCATGAGAAGTTCAGCCTGCCCCAGCTGGACGAGCATGTGGACATGGGCAACGGCGCCATGTCGATCGGCTCGTACTTCACCGAGATGCTGGACCCGACCATGAACTGGGACGACGTCGCCAAGATGGTCGAGCTCTGGGACGGTCAGTTCTGCCTGAAGGGCGTGATGTCGGTCGAGGATGCGAAGCGCGCGGTCTCGATCGGCTGCACCGGTATCATCCTGTCGAACCATGGGGGACGGCAGCTCGACGGCTCCCGCTCGCCCTTCGACCAGCTGGCCGAGATCGTCGATGCCGTCGGCGACCAGATCGACGTGATCATGGACAGCGGCGTGCAGCGCGGCACGCATGTGCTGAAGGCGCTGGCACTGGGCGCAAAGGCGGTCGGCGGGGGGCGGTTCTACCTCTATCCCTTGGCCGCTGCGGGTCAGCCGGGCGTCGACCGTGCGCTGGCGCTGATGCGCGAGGAAATCGAGCGCGGCATGCGCCTGATGGGTGTCAGCAAGGTCACGGAGCTGACGCGCGAGCACCTGCGCTTTCGCTGATCCGCCGCCGCGCCGCGCTGGTGTCGCCTAGGCGCGCGCCCAGGGCAGGGGTTTGGGGCACGCGTCTTTGGCACGAGCCTCGAGAACTACTCTGGGGCGCGCTGCCGAGCCGTCAGCGGGGCCAGAGTTCCAGCGCGTCCACGCCCCAGATCGCCGCCTTAGGCAGCCAGCCCGACGCCTCGTCGGTCTCCACCTCGCACCAGTCGCGGCGGCATTGGCGGAGATCGGCGACCACACCCTCGGTGGCTTGGGCGCGCAGGCGGGCATCGTCCTCGGGCCGGGCACGCAGGTCGGCCATCGCCTCGGTCACCAGCACGGTGCGCCGCCCGGTCAGAAGGGCATGGTACACCCAGCCGGTTGCGCCGTCGCTGTCGACGATCTGGCGCCAGTCGCCGAACTCGCCGACGATCTGAACCGGCAGATCGCTCCGCTGGAAGACCCAGTCGATACGGTAGTTGAGGCCCGGTCCACGCCGCACATTGATGCGCGAGGCGCGCAGCGACACATAGCGCGGCATCGGCAGCTTCGTGACCGGGCCGACGCCGTAGCCCACCACGCCGCCGGGGCCGTCGTTCGGCCCGCTGCCAGCAGTGCCAGCACCCGGTAGGGCGGCCGCCCGCGTGTCCAGGTCAAGGGGCGCCTGCGCTGCAGCCCAGCCGCCGCCCGCTGCCCCGACCAATGCGCCGCCCGATGCGGTGCCCCCTGCGAGACCCAGCATCAATGCGCAGGCCACCACCAGCCAACCCCGCCTGCGCGTCTTCACAGCGGTCCGGCCTCGCCGTGTCGTCATGATCACCCTCGTCGAAACGCCGTCTCCACTCCTCCACCCCCTTCTATCCGGCGGCGCAAGATTCTACCAACACGCCTGCCCGTCGTGAAAGGGAAAGACCATGAGCCGCACCCGCCCCAGCGTCGTCGTCACGCGCAAACTACCCGAACCCGTCGAGACGCGGATGCGCGAGCTGTTCGAGGTGCGTCTGAACGAAGACGACAACCCGATGGATCCCGAGGCACTTGCGGATGCCATGGCCTCGGCCGACGTGCTGGTTCCCACGGTCACCGACCGGCTGGACGCGAAGCTGATGGCGCGCGCCGGCGAGGGGCTGAAATTGATCGCGAATGATGGCGCGGGGGTCGACCATATCGATGTCGAGACGGCGCGCTCGCGCGGGATCCTCGTCTCCAACACACCCGGTGTCCTGACCGAGGACACGGCCGACATGACCATGGCGCTGATTCTCGGCGTGCCGCGGCGCATGGCCGAGGGGGTCGAACTGATGCAGTCCGGCGACTGGGGCGGCTGGGCCCCGACGGCGCTGTCGGGCAGGCGGATCTGGGGCAAGCGGCTGGGCATCGTCGGCATGGGCCGGATCGGCCAGGCCGTCGCAAGGCGCGCCCGCGCCTGCGGTATGCAGATCCACTATCACAACCGCCGACGGCTGCACCCGGATGTCGAGGCGTCGCTGGATGCGACCTATTGGGAAAGCCTCGACCAGATGCTGGCGCGCATGGACGTGGTCTCGGTCAACTGCCCGCACACGCCGGCGACCTTCCATCTGCTCTCGGCCCGGCGGCTCGCGCTGATGAAGCCGACCGCCTACATCGTCAATACCGCCCGCGGCGAGGTGATCGACGAGAACGCGCTGACGCGGATGCTGGTGCGGGGCGAACTGGCCGGAGCCGGCCTGGACGTGTTCGAGCACGAGCCAGGGGTCAACCCGCGCCTGAAGGGCTTGCCGAACGTCGTGCTGCTGCCCCACATGGCCTCGGCCACCGAGGAAGGGCGTCTCGAGATGGGCGAGAAGGTCATCATCAACATCAAGACCTTCGCCGACGGCCATCGCCCGCCGGACCAGGTCGTGCCCTCGATGCTGTGAGCGACCGGCCACTGATCGCCATTGCCGAGGCTGCTTCGGGCGATGCCGGCGCGATCGCGGCGCTGCATTCGGCGTCCTGGCGCGACGCCTACGCCCCGCTTTTGCCTGTCGGCGCCCTGCCCGACAGTCTGGAGGCGGAGCATGTCGCGCTTTGGGACAAGGTGCTGTTTGCCAGCCCGCGACGGGTGCTCGTGCTGACGGCATCGCAGAGCGGGGTGCTGCAAGGCTTCGCAGCGCTCTGCGCCGATCCCGACGATGACGACCTCGACTATCTCGCGGCCCTGCATGTGCGGCCGGGCCAGCGCTCGTCGGGACTCGGCGCGCGTTTGCTGCTGGCGCTGGCAAAATCGCGACGCCGTTCCGGGCGACAGCGCCTCTGGTGCTGGGTGCTGCGCGAGAATGCCGGCGGTCGGCGCTTCTACGCAGCGCTCGGTGCAACGGAAGGCGTGTCTCAAACCGTTCCTCTGACCGAGACGACCGACTGCGTGGACATCAGGTTGGACTTTCCGCCCTGGGCCGAGTTGATCGCGCGCTGCGAGGCGAGGCTTGCCGGTCGCCTGGAACGCGGCGGGTAGCCGGGGACCGAGCCGGGTTGGGTCGACAAGACCGGGCCGACACGACGGGGCCAACACGACGGGCTGTCACGACTGGCCTGACACTCGGGCGAGGTGTACCACGCGGTGGGGTCGTGGAGGGCCGGATGACCGCCGATGATCGAGCGGAAGCGCTGATGGGCCGGCT
>JBCCSW010000360.1:0-4124 GCA_039199465.1 Pseudomonadota bacterium | reverse complement strand
GTGAAGTCTGAGGAAACGGCAATCGCATTGCTTGCCGGGATGGTGGTGTATTCGGCAAAACCGCCATCCCGCTCGGACCCGAAATAGCCGGTCTTGTCGAGGTTGGTTGGATCGGCGGGGTCCCGCAGCCAATTGTCGGTGATGACCCGCTCGCCGATGCGCGCCGGGTCGACCCCCTCGCCCACGGCGGCGATGCGGCCGCAGACATCCGCCCCCTGGATGCGCGGAAAGCCGATGGGCGCACCGCCCCAGGTCGGATCCTCCTGGCCGACGCTCTCGTAGGCGCCGCCGGTCGTCGGCTCGCGCACGGCCTTGGAGTACCAGCCCGAGCGGGTGTTCACGTCGGTGTTGTTGAGCCCCGTCGCGGCCACGCGGATGAGCACCTCGCCCGGCGCGGGATCGGGGCGCGGCACGTCTGTGCGCCAGTCGAGCACCTCCAGGCCGCCATGGCCGGTGGTGACGACGGCCGACATGGTGGCGGGCAGACTCATTCGGCGGCTTGAGAGAGGGCCGCGTCGGCGCGCGGGCGCAGGCCAGCCGGATCGTAGGCGGCCTCTCCGAGGACG
The DNA here is from genome assembly GCA_039199465.1 of Pseudomonadota bacterium. GTDB lineage: Bacteria > Pseudomonadota > Alphaproteobacteria > Rhodobacterales > Rhodobacteraceae > Thermohalobaculum. Next base: position 3,558 of record JBCCSW010000360.1, on the reverse strand, counting down.
GTCGCGGCGCGCGGCGCGCCGGCGATCATCACCTCCAGCGCGGTGCCGGGACGGGCCGCCCCGGGGCGCAGATAGGCGAAGGCGAGGATCGCGCCCACGCTCGGCCCATAGGCGACTGAGGCGGTGGCCCCGACGACCGCGCCGCCTTGCAGCACGGCCTCTCCGCCATGGCCGTCATGGCGCCCGTCCGGCGTGATGCGCAGATAGGCGCAGAGCCAACGCGGATCGGGATCGAGCGCGGCGTCGCGGCCGATATAATCCTTGTCGCGGCGCGCGAAGCGCAGCACGTCCGCCTCGACCAGCGTGACCTCGTTGGTCAGCTCGGAGGCGCCCTTGAAGCCCTTCTCCATGCGCATCGCGTTCATCGCGAAGCTGCCATAGTCGACCAGGCCGTGCGGCCGCCCCGCCGCCCAGAGCGCATCGTAGACATCCGCCGCGGCCCCGCGCGGGAGGTGCAGCTCCCAGCCCAGCTCGCCCGCGTAGGACAAGCGCATGGCCCAGAGATCGTGCCCCGCCACGGCGATGCGGCGCGCCGAGAGCCAGGGGAAGGCGGCATTGCCCAGATCGGCCCCGGTGCAGGCGCCGAGGATGGCGCGCGCGCGCGGCCCGTTCAGCGCCAGCGCCGCCCAATCATCCGAGAGATTGGCGATCGCGACCTGCGCGTCGCCGCGATGAGCGGCGAGATGATCGAGCAGGCGCCGCTCGAAGAAGGCGGCGCAGACCAGATAGAAGCGATCCTCGGCGAGCCGCACGACCGTCGTCTCCAGCTCGATCCGCCCGGCCGCGTTCAGCATATGCGTCAGAGCGATGCCGCCGACCTTGCGCGGCAGGCGGTTGGCCGTGAGGCGGTCCAGAAGCGCGGCGGCCCCCTGCCCCGCGACCTCGATCTTGGCGAAGGCGGAGATGTCCATGATCCCGGCCGCCTCGCGCACGCCGCGCACCTCGGCCTCGATCATGTCGTGCACGGGCGTGCGGCCGAAGCCGTAATGGTCCTGCTGGGCGATGCCGCGCGCGAAGAAGCGCGGGCGCTCATGGCCGAACACCTCCTCGAAGACGGCGCCCTTGGCCTTGAGCGTCTCGTAGAGCGGCGAGGGCTTCACCGGCCGCCCCTCCAGGCGGTTGAAATGGGGATAGGGGACCTCGTGGCGCAGGCAGTAGTCCTCCTTGGCCTTCACCACCTGCCAGTCCTTGACCGCATAGCCGCCGAAGCGGCGCGGATCGAACTCGCGCATCGAGATGTCGGCCGCGCAATGCACCATCCAGCGCGCCAGCTCGCGCGTCAGGCCCGGCCCCCAGCCGATCCCGATCTGGCAGCCGCAATTCAGCCAATAGTTCTGCAAGCCCGGTGCGGGGCCGATCAGCGGGTTGCCGTCCGGCGGATGGCTGATGGCGCCGTGCACATCGCGCGAGATCCCCAGCTCGGCGAGGACCGGCATCCGGTCCATCGCCGCCTCCAGCCAGGGCATGACGCGGCCGTAATCGGGAGCGAAGAGCTCGTTCTCGGCCTCCCAGGGGCAATGGTCGACCCAGACCGCGTTGGGATCGGCCTTCTCGTAGATGCCGATCAGGCCGCGGCGCTGCTCCATGCGGATGTAGCCGGAGACGCGCCGGTCGTCGCGGATCACCGGAAGCTCGGTCTCCAGCTCAGCGAAGGCGGGCACGGGATCGGTGACGAAGTAGTGATGCGTCATCGAGGTCATGGGCAGCGTCAGACCGGACCATTCGCCCATCTGCCGCGCATAGGTGCCGCCGGCATTGACGACATGCTCGCAGCGGATCGTGCCGGCCTCGGTCTCGACGACCCACTCTCCGCCCTGGCGGGTGATGTTCGTCGTCCGGCAGCGGCGCAGGATGCGCACGCCGCGCGCGCGAGCCCCGGCGGCCATCGCCAGCGTCACGTTGGTCGGATCGACATGACCGTCATCGGGCGTGTGCAGAGCGCCCAGCACGCCATCGAGGTTGTAGAACGGGTGCAGCTCAGCCACCCGCTCAGGGCCCACCAGCTCGATGCGAAAGCCCAGCGAGGTCGCCACCGAGAGGGTGTGGCGCAGCCAGTCCATCTCGTCCTCGGTATAGGCCAGGCGGAAGCTGCCGCAGCCATGCCAGGTCACCGGCTGGCCGGTCTCGGCCTCCAGGGCGCCCGCGTAGAGGTCGATGTTATAGCCCACGCAGCGGCCCAGGGACTGCGAGGAGACCGATTGCGTGATCTGCCCGGCCGCGTGCCAGGTCGAGCCGCTCGTCAGCTCCGCCTTCTCCAGGAGCACCGTCTCGGGACCCCAGCCCTCATGGGCGAGATGGTAGGCCGTGCCGACCCCCATGATGCCGCCTCCGACGACGACGACGCGGGCGTGGCTCGGCAGATCCATGGCGCGATCCTCAACAAACGCTGCTTGTCAGGCGTATGGGACGATTGTACCGTCGTCAACAATGGATGGTACAGATATACCAATGACGCGCCTGCGCGAGGGCCTGGGCGATCTGCCGCCCGAGCAGCGCAAGGCCGCCGCCTATGTGCTGGAGCATCCGCGCGATGTCGGGCTGAGCACCGTGCGCGAGATCGCCGAGGCCGCGCAGGTGACGCCCAACACGGTCGTGCGCATGGCCCAGGCGGCCGGCTTCGAGGGCTATGAGGCGCTGCGCGCGCCCTTCCGGGAGGCGCTGCGCGCCGGCACGCTCGACTTTCCGGGCCGCGCCCGGTGGCTCCAGGAGACGGCGCGCGGCGGCGGCCTCGGCCCGCTCCTGGCGGAGATGGCCGCGAGCGCGATCCGCAACATCGAGGAGAGCTTCGCGGCCACCTCGGCCGAGGCGCTGGACGCGGCGGCGGCCGATCTGTGGGGCGCGCATCAGGTCTTCGTGCTCGGCGTCGGCGTCAACAACGCCAACGCACGCAACTTCACCTATCTCGCCTCGACCGGGATGGTGCGCTTTCATGCCATCCCACGCGTCGGCAACGCCGCCGTGGACGATCTGGCCTTCGCCAGCGCATCCGACGCGATGATCGCGATCAGCAGCCGGCCCTACCGCGCCGAGGTGGTCGCCGCCACGCGCGTCGCCCGCGAGCAGGGCCTGCGCGTCGTCGCGATCACCGATAGCCCGGCCTCGCCGCTGACCGCGCTCGCCGATCATGCCTTCACCGTCTCCTCGGAGACGCCGCAGTTCTTCCCCTCCTCCGTGGCCACGCTCGCCCTCTTGGAGACATTGCTCAGCTTCGTGATCGCCCGCGCCGGAGAGGGCATCGTCGAGCGCGTCGAGCGCTTCCACAGGCGGCGCCACGAGCTCGGCCTCTATGCCGAGGAGGAGCGGTGAAGGACGCGCCCACCCCCCTGCGCTCGCTGGCGGCGCGCTACTACACCGACCCGGGCGTCTGGGCCGTCGAGCGCGAGCGCGTCTTCGCCGCCACCTGGCAGTTCGCCGGCCATGCCAGCCGCGCCGCCGGCCCCGGCGACTACTTCACGGTCGAGATCGCCGGAGAGAGCCTGATCGTCATCCGAGGCCGCGACGGCGTGCTGCGCGCCTTCTACAACGTCTGCCAGCACCGGGCGCATCGCCTGGTCGAGG
>JBCCSW010000359.1:0-4128 GCA_039199465.1 Pseudomonadota bacterium | reverse complement strand
GCGGCATCGTGCTGGAAGCCTGGGAGGGCGGTTTCGCCGCCTTCGTCGGCCTGCTCTGGCGCTTCGTGCCGGCCCTGATCGAGACGCTGAACATCGCGCTGGTGGCGACGCTGATCGGCGGCGCGCTCGCCTGCGTCTTCGCCTTCCTGTCCACGCCCGTGCTGGACGTGCCACGCCCGCTGGTCGCCGTCGTCAGGCGCATGATGGACCTGATGCGCGCCTTCCCCGAGCTGATTATCGCGCTCTTTCTGATCTATGTGCTCGGCTCCTCGCCGGTGCCTGCGATGATCGCGGTCGCCTTCCACACCGTCGGTGCGCTCGGCAAGCTGTTCTCGGAAGTCGTCGAGAACGTGGACATGAAACCGGTCGAGGGGCTGAAAGCCACCGGCGCCTCCTGGTTCCAGCGCATTCGCTACGGCGTGCTGCCGGCGGTGTCCTCGAACTTCCTCAGCTATTTCCTGCTGCGTCTGGAGATCAATGTCCGCGCCTCGGCAATCCTGGGCTTCGTCGGCGCCGGCGGCATCGGGGCGGAGCTGCGACGCACCATCGGCTGGGGCCAGGGTACGGGCGACGAGACCATGGCGCTGTTCGTGCTGCTGTTCCTGTCGATCGTGGTGATCGATCAGTTCTCGGGCTGGGCGCGCGGCCGCCTGGGTGCTGGGCCGGCCCGCCCCGATCCCAAGCCAGCCGTCTGACGGGGGGATCCGATGAGCGTCACCGCCGATATCCGCGGCCGGACCACCGCGATCCCCAGCGTCGAGGGGGCGATGGGCGTGATCAACCGGCGGCTGAGGATCACGCTCGGCGTCCTTGCCGCGATCCTCATGTACCTGGTCTATGCCTTCGTCGCGCTGGATGTGCCCGGCCTGATCGCCTCGGCCCGGCCCGAGCGTGCGATCCTGCTCGGCACCGACAGCGTCGCCTACAAGGTGCATGTGGAGAAGGACCTGCGTCGCGGCGGGTTGGAGATCTCGGTCGAGGGTGAGCGCCGCGCCACCTACGAAACGCCGCCCGACTGGGTCGTGGTCGAGGCGAGCGATGCCCTGATCGACCTGACGGACGGCTATCGGGTAAGCATCGACGGCGGCATCGCGCGCTTCGATGTCCCCGATTTCGGCATGCTCGACGTCGTGGCCCATGATGACGGCGTCACGACCTATCTGCCGAACGGCATGGTCGTGGCCGAGGTGCTGCAGGGCGGGGTCCAGACCAGTCTTCCGGACGGCACGGTGATCGAGCATCTGGACGATGACCTGTTCCGCGTGATCGCGCCCGACGGCACCGTCAGCGAGCCGCCGGACAATACCCAGCTTGATGCGCTGATCCCGGCCGCCTTCCTGCCCGACTGGATCGATGTCGACCCCCGCAAGACCGAGGCGCGCCCCACCATCGGCCGTCGCCTGCAGGTCACCCGCTCGCGTATCGAGGTGCACCGCTATTTCTTCGGATGGGAGGACTTCTGGTACGATTTCGACCATCCGCTGAACGGCAGGTCGTTTGTCGAACTCGTCGCGCTGTCGGGCTCGGATCAGCGTATCGATCCCCGGCAGTCGAACCTCTCGCTTGTCTTCGACGGGTTCTGGAACAATCAGGGCTGGCAGCACGGCCATGTGTTCGTGGCGCTGCTTGAGACCATCCTGATGGGCGTGCTCGGCACCATAACGGCGGTCTTCGTGGGCCTGCCGCTCGCCTTCATCGCGGCGCGCAACTTCACGCCCTCGCTGGTGGCGCTGTTCGTCATACGGCGGATCTTCGACTTCCTGCGCGGCGTGGACGCGCTGATCTGGTCGCTGATCTTCATCCGTGCCTTCGGCCTCGGCCCGCTGACCGGTGCGCTGGCGATCGCCTTCACCGATACCGGCACGCTGGGCAAGCTGTTCTCCGAGGCGCTGGAGAACATCGACAATCGTCAGCTCGAAGGCGTGCGCGCCACCGGCGCCGGGCGGCTGGCGCGCTATCGCTATGGCGTGATCCCGCAGTTGATGCCGGTCTTCATCAGCCAGGGCCTCTACTATCTCGAGAGCAACATGCGCTCGGCCACCGTGATCGGGGCGCTTGGCGCGGGCGGCATCGGCCTGGTGTTGGTCGAGACGCTGCGGACCTCGCGCGACTGGGAGAACACGCTCTACATCATCCTGCTGACGCTGATCATGGTCGTCGTCATGGACAACATCTCGACCACGCTCCGCCGCCGGCTGATCCGGGGCAGAGAGGCGCGCTGAGCCACCACCCCGGCCCCGGACAGCGCTCTGCCATGCATGCGCGGGCACCGCGAAGAAGTCCTCAAGCGAGAGCCTGTGCTGGATCGCCGCGTCATCCCGGGCGATGACGGCGTCGCGCCACCGACGCGCCGCCCCCCCGCAGGAAGGACCGCATGACCAAGCTCTCTGAGACGCCGGTGATCGAGGACGGCTGCCTGATCGAGAACTCGACCCTAGGGCGTTATACCGAGGTTCAGACGGGCACGATGATCCTGAACTCGACGCTCGGCGACTACTCCTATGCGATCCGGTTCTGCGACATCGCCAACGCGACGATCGGCAAGTTCGTCAACATCGCGAGCTATGTGCGCGTGGGCGCGACCGACCATCCGATGCATCTCGCCAGCCAACACCACATGCTCTACCGCTCGGCCAGCTATTGGGACGATGCCGAGAATTGGACCGACTTCTTCGAGCGACGGCGCGCCCGCCGGACGGTCGTCGGCCACGATGTGTGGATCGGCCATATGGCGATGGTGAAGCCCGAGGTGAGCGTTGGCCATGGCGCGGTGATCGGCGCCGGCGCCGTCGTCACCAAGGACGTGGCGCCCTACGCGATCGTCGCCGGCAACCCGGCCCGCAAAATCCGCGACCGCCACCCGCCCGCGATCGCCGAGCGCCTGATGGCGTTGGCTTGGTGGGATTGGGACCACGCAAGACTGCGCACCGCGCTTCAGGATTTCCGCCAGCTCGGGGCCGAAGCGTTCCTCGACCGCTACGAGGCGTGATCTGAGAGAGCCCGCTACGACACAGAGGTGCGAAGACCGGGCCGGGTCAATGATCGCGCAGCGACCCGCATCGCGGGCCCGTCATTGACGCGGCCCGGTCTTCGCGAAACGCTCATACGCGCCCCCCTTGAGCCTCTAAGGGGGGCTGCCCAGCAGCGAGCGCTCTTCGTCCGGGGTCCGTTGCGGCGCGAGCGCACAGATCATGCGCTCAGCCGCAGCGTGGCGTTGGCGCAAGACTCGATCGCGGCGACCCGCCGCGATGCCGGATCGCATCGAGGTTCAGATTTCGCCCATCAGGCGGGGAAGGGCCGTGGCGTGGGCCTCGGCGAGGTCGGCCATCGTGACCTCGAAGGCGCCGAGGCGGAGCGTCGCGCCGCCAACGCTGCCGGCGCGCCGGACATGCACGCCGGCGTCGAGGGCGCGTTGCACCAGTGTTTGCGCGTCGTCCTCGGCGCAGGCGACCAGGTATCGGGCCTGATCCTCGCCGAAGAACCAGGCGAGTGGGGTGAAATCGCCATTGGCCTCGACTGCCGCGCCGAGACCGGCGGCAAGCGCCATCTCGGCCGCCGCCAGTGCCAGACCGCCGTCTGAGAGATCGTGCGCCGCGGTGATCAGCCCCTCGCGGCCCAGCGCGCGGACGAAGGCGCCGTTCTTGAGCTCGAGGTCCAGATCGACGGGCGGGGCCGCGCCCTCGGCTCGACCTTCGAGTTCCCAGAGCAACGCCGACTGGCCCAGATGCCCCTGGCTGGCGCCGATCAGCACCAGCGTGTCGCCGTCGCGCGGCGCCATGGCGATGATATGGGCGAGGTCGTCGATCAGGCCCACGGCGCCGATGGTGGGCGTCGGCAGGATCGCCTGGCCATCGGTCTCGTTATAGAGCGAGACGTTGCCACCGGTGACCGGCATGTCGAGCGCTGCGCAGGCCTCGCCGATGCCGCGGATGCAGCCGACGAATTGACCCATGATCTCAGGCCGCTCCGGATTGCCGAAATTAAGGTTGTCGGTGACGGCGAGGGGACGGGCGCCAGTGGCCGAAAGATTGCGGAAGGCCTCGGCGACCGCTTGCTTGCCGCCCTCGAACGGGTCGGCCGCGCAGTAGCGTGGGGTTACATCGGCAGTGAGGGCGAGCGCCTTTTCGG